>JBIIRF010000213.1:0-4814 GCA_044341715.1 Bacteroidia bacterium
AGCCGAAATTGTTTTTCGAGTCGTTCAGGTACAGCAATGTCATCAGCGTCCATGCGGGCAATGATAGGTGCGGTGGCATGTTGAAGTCCGAAGTTCAATGCATTTGATAAACCCGGCGAAGGAGCTTTGATCAATCGAATCCGATCGTCATTTATGGCGTAATTTTCAGCGATGGAAAAAGTATCAGCATCTGCATCACTGGCAATAAGGATAACTTCAAGTGTAGGGAGAGATTGACAAAGTATACTTTCAATTGATTCGGTGAGTAAAAATTTTTCACAGTGAAAAGGCAATAATACGGAAACGGTTGGCGTTGGTGTGGTCATGAATAATGATCCTGATAGTTACCAGTCGCCGAGGAATTCGTCCATTTGGCGGCGGTCTTTCTTGGTGGGACGACCATCTCCACTTTTAACATTATAAGCCACCAACGCAGCCTGATGCAATTTTTGTCGTTCAAGTTCTTCCGCAGGAGTAATGTCCTCACAAAATTCTTTCGCCAATGTGGCCGATACCCGTTTCTCAAGTGGCTGGAGTACTTTAATGTGTTGATGCCAGGGACCTCGGTGGATGATGATCGTTTCTCCGGATTTAACCGAACGTGCAGGCTTCACAGGTTGTTCAAGAATCTTCACTCTTCCCTTTTCACAGGCTTCGGCAGCAAGTTGTCGGGTTTTATACATCCGCACAGCCCAGAGGTACTTGTCAATCCTGATCTTTTCCTTCGTCTGATTCATCCAACAAATTTAATGACTTGTGATGATTAATGAAATCCTTCGCTACTTTTAACCCCACCTATATACCATGAAAATACCATCACTGAATTTAACCGTTCAAAAGGCAGCCGAAACATTGCGTCGTTTCCCGGTGCCAATGCTGATAGCGGTTGCTGCCGCTTCAATTTTAATGTACCTCGTGGATTTTGGCCTTACCAATAAGCCACTGATGGAAGATCTGACGAAAGCTTGTCTGACTTTGTCGTTGGCATTGCCTGCATTTACCGGACTTGCAGCCATGCAGGAACGTTATGGGTTTAAGTTATCATTGATTGGTGGACTCTACGTTCTCTTTGCGGTGTTGCTCGTCGGATTTTATTATACAATCGGTACCGATGAAAATTTCAAGGATATAGTTTACTACATCATGATCTCTCTTGCCGGACATATGTTTGTGGCCTTCGCTCCGTTTCTATTACATCATGAGGTGAACGGTTTCTGGCAATATAATAAAAGTCTGTTCCTGAATTTCCTTACAGCTTGTTTGTATTCTGTTGTATTGTTTTGCGGACTTTCACTTGCGATTCTGGCGATTGATCAATTGTTTGAAGTACATATTAATGAAAAAACGTATCTGCGGCTGTTTATCTTCATTTCGACAGTTTTTAATACATGGTTTTTTCTTTCTGCGTTTCCGAAAAATACTTCGGCGTTGCAGCAGGTGGATGATTATCCAAAACCATTGCGCGTGTTTACTCAATTTGTGTTGTTGCCGCTGATCACGATTTATCTCTTGATTTTATATGTCTATTCTGCAAGAATTATCCTTACAATGAACTGGCCGCAAGGTTGGGTGTCTTATCTGGTAATTGGATTTTCAACGGCGGGCATTCTCGCGCTGTTATTGATTTGGCCTTTGCGCGACAATGATCGCTATACCTGGATTAAAGTGTATGCAAGGGGATTTTTTATGGCCTTGTTTCCATTGGTGATTTTATTGTTCTTCTCCATTTATATGCGCGTTTCTCAGTATGGCATTACAATTAACCGCTATTATATTATTCTTCTTGCTTTGTGGTTAGCCGGAATGGCGCTCTATTTCCTGTTGAGTAAGAAGAAAAACATTAAAGTGATCCCTATGTCACTCTTTGTATTGGCGTTGATTTCTGCTTTTGGTCCGTTGAGTTCAATTAATGTTAGTGTGAGAAGTCAGATGAAACGATTGGTGTCGGTGGCAGAGAAGAATAAAATCTGGAGCGAGGGGAAAATTATTCCATTGCCGGCCGGACAAAAAATTCCCAATGAAGATGCGGAAGTGATTTGGTCTACCCTGGATTATATGATTGATGCGGAAGGAGGCGAATCAATTCAGGGGATTACTGCACTGGATATGGATACACTCCTGAAGAAAAATGGTCGTTATACTTTGGCAGATGCAGTGTTAAAAGAATTGAAAATAGATTATACCCGTTCGGGATATTATGCCTCTGACCGATTGGATTTCCACTTTTATTCCAATAGCTACAATGCTCCTTTAAAGGTAGAAGGTTATACATATCAGTTTGATATCAATTTTTATTTGAGTGGCAATAGTGAGGAAAAAGAGGTCGTGTTGGATTCCGGGAATGTGTTATTGCTGAAGCTGGAAAATGGGAAACTGAATGTGTCTTCTAAAGAAACAGATTCTCTTCTGTTTGTCATAGATCTGGAGCCTTTCATTAAGAAAAATTACCAGCAACATCATAAGGAAGGAGGGGTGATTCC
This sequence comes from Bacteroidia bacterium, assembly GCA_044341715.1. GTDB lineage: Bacteria > Bacteroidota > Bacteroidia > AKYH767-A > OLB10 > JAJTFW01. The sequence goes on from JBIIRF010000213.1 coordinate 2,481, forward strand.
TCAGGAGGATATGATGGTGGAAGTGACTTCTGCAGACCATAAGATGAAGTTGATATTTAATAATTTCAATGGTCAAATGAAAGTTGATGGTAATGTGAAGGTGGTGAATTCATTCGAGGCAGCAGTGTTGTTCAGGTAATTGAGTTAACAGTTGCGGAATGACATTCGGATCATAAAATGATTTAGTCGAATTTTGTATTGAGCATTATTGAATCTTAAATAAAAAAAGAGGCTGTCTCATTTCTGAAACAGCCTCTTCTTATTTTTTCTGAAAAATATTATCGGATGATGTTCAGTTTTCTGCTTACTTCCAGATTTCCGGTGAGTAAACGTACAGTGTATAGTCCGGTGCTGAAGCCTGTTGTGTTAACAGCAATCCGGTTTCCACTTACAGGTACCCTTTCGTTGCTGATCAACTGTCCGTTCATGTTGAAGACCTGTAGTTGAACTTGTCCTCCTTGTACTACTGTTGGATCAATGTTCAGGTAAGAAAGATCTTTGCCGGGATTCGGGTAGAACTGTCCTACGCCTCCATTAGCAGCAGTCTCTTCTACACCAACACCTACACGTGAAATAGTAGCGCGGATCATGAGGTCTTCTGTTTCGCGTGAACGGTATTCAGCCATTACTCCGCTGAGTATTTCGAAACTGCGGTAAGAAATTGGAACAGCTGTATTTGTTCCAAGCGTAATTCCATCTCCGCCCATGTCCCACATTACATAGAATCCACCGCTGTCAATGCGAATTGGTGCTGGTAAGGTGGAGTTAACCCAGTTTGGAGGTGTGATGGCTCCTAATGGAACCGAAATAGAGTCTATCTGTGTTCCTGCAGATCCGTTTGGACCATTGTCATCAAATATGCGCATGGTGTATCCAACCAGATTCGGGTTGTTTAAGATATAAGCAGATACTGAGGTGATGTCAGCAGGGTAGAAAGGTGGAACGAAGTAATTGGCTAGTCCGCCGTTTCCACCACTCCATGAAATTCCTGTAGTCGTACTTACTCCATTATCGTAGGCAAGCAGAATGGATGCTAAGGTGGTGTCAACTACGTTAATCTCCATTGTTTTTCCGTTGTTTCCGGGTGCCGCATCTGCAGGTGCAGAAGTAGTAGTGATGAATCGGAATGTTCCGGCGTTGGCTGGGATAAATGGATTGGCAAATAAAATGTCTTGTGTATCGCCGGGCTGTAAGGTGTCACTTTGTACAGTGTTGTTTAGCTGTATCACATTGGTAGACGAGATTACCTGCACATTCACGTTGAACGGATTCAATGTAGTGTTTCCTGAGTTGCGGATCTGTGTGTTTAATGGGAAGGATCCGGATGCATTACGTGAAATAAATACTCCTCCGGTGCCGGGCGCGTTGTTGTATACAGCTGCTCCGTCGTTGATCTGTTGTGAGGTGGTTTGTGGTGCTGTGAACTTGATGGCGTATTGTGATGGCGCATATAAGTTAAAGTAAACTTGCAGTCCGTCAGTACCGCTGATGTTCTCAATACCAGTGCTCACGAAGTTGGCTAAGCTCGGACTTACTCCACTCTGTGTATTGTATTGGTAAGTGATGCTGCTGTCGTTGTAGTCAAGAATGATCTGGAAGGTGTTCTCTCCACTGTAAGCAGGAACAGTGACATCCCAGAATGGTACGCTGTCATAGGTGATAATGACAGAATCCTGGCCCGGACTTACCCAGTAATAACAACTGGCCGGATTCGCTTCCTGTGCTCCGGTGTTGTCAAAGCTTAAGTCAGTCATGAACGGCGCGAGTACGTTGTCCTTGCTGTCTGCAAATGGAATGGTGGGAAACGGATGCGCATAGCTGGCGAAACTTGTGGTTCCGAAACTGATGTAGCCGTTTGATCCAACTTTGAATTTATCTACCGTGTACCAGTAAAACTGAAATGGTGCAGGCAGTTGAAATGGACCAACAATGTTATCATCTGCGAGTCCGCCGATTTGAATGGTGTTGGAGTCGTTGCGGATGTCGATCCAGTTGAAGGCTGGTCCGTTTGGATCGTTACTGTCTTTCCAGGTGTATCCGTATAAATCGGGACCGCCGGAAGTTTGGGCATTAAGACTGAGTCCTACGCATGCGAAGACAAGTGTGAGTAAGAGTTTTTTCATAGCTTGTTGATTAGTTGGATGACTAATATAGCAGTTTTTGGAATGTAGGTGTAAATTGTGTTCGTAAATTCACTTTTCTGGTACTTGAAAGCTTGCCGAAATGGGTTTAATATACTGTTTTACAGTTTATTATGATTAGTAAAAACTGAGCAGTCCAATGATGCCTCCGGTGATGATGGCGATCATTTTATAAATATTGAACCGGTGGTCG
>JBIIRF010000214.1:0-4769 GCA_044341715.1 Bacteroidia bacterium
AGGTAGGTCCGCCGGTGCTTAGGTCAGAGAATTGTACTGAGTCGCCGATGCAAGGTGTGTTAGTGGATGCTGCGATCGAGGCATTTACCGCACGTATCGCACTGATTGGTGTTTCCCACATTCCTCTTCCGTATGTGCTCACCCGCAACGATGCATTGTTGGTGCCGTCATCGTAGATGCTGATATCGGGTATGGTGGTTCGGGATGGAAGTCCTTGATTGAAGAGTGTCCAGCTGGTATGTGTGCCGAGTTTGAAGTATACAGAGTTGTTTCCTCCTGCTACGATCATAAGTTCGCTGGATGGAATAAAGTCGTCTGTGATCATTCCGATGTAATTCACCGAAGGAAGATTGAAGGTGACGTTTGTCCAGGTGGCTCCGTTGTTTATCGATTTATACACCCGTGTATTCATTACGGCATAGAGTGTGTTGGGATTTGTTTTGATGGATACAACAGTGGCTGCATTGGTGGTGGCAAATGGTAATGCGTATTGTGTGAATGTCGGTGTTGCGGTGAATGCGTTGGTGCTTACATAAATTTTCTGATCATTGGTGATCACATATACTCTGTTACTGTCTGCCTGATTCACATGCACCGACATAATTCTTGTGTTGATGGTGCCGATTTGTGTCCATGTGGGTGTGGTGGCGGAAAGATTGGAGGTGCGGTATACATTCGAGTCTCCGACAAATGCGATGTTAGGATTGGAGCGGTAGAAGGCGATATCTCTGAAGCTGGTCCTTGGTAAACCAAATGTAGATTCACCTCCGGTTACGTTTCTTCGTCTTGCGGAATTGTAATAGTAAACACGTTGTGAATTCGGGAAGTAATCAAAGGCGCATTTGGATGTCCAGTCGCCACCACGGTTGCAGAACCATCCGGTGCCTGTGTTGGCGTAGTAAAGTTCGCCATTGTCTTGTGTGCCGATACTGATCATGTCTTTGCGTGTCGGACTGCATGCTCCATGGTAGATTTCATATCCGTAGAGTCCGTCACTTTTTGCTGTCCATGATGTGCCACCATTCGTGCTAAGCCATACGCCACCATCATTCATGTTCCAGAGTTTGGTGTTGTCATAAGGACTGGTAATAATCTGGTGCATGTCGGTATGTACTGTTGCCCACCAGTTGGTAAGTTGTGTCCAGTTAACACCTCCATCTGTCGATTTCCAGACTACATGGCCGACCCAATAAACGATAAGCGGATTGGTTCGGTCTACACCGATGCCGAAATTGTAATCGCCTTGTCCTACATCGCCGGCAGTGTTGGTGTAATAGGTGAGATAAGGCGGAGAAGTTGTTTTGATCGCATTGAAACTGTTTCCTCCGTCGGTGGATTTGTAGAGGATCCCTCCATTAGATACCATTCCGAAGTATACAATGTTGGAATCAGCCGGAGTTACTGCAACACGACAACCATTGCCGTTGGTTACTCCTGACGGTAATACAATACCGTTATTGATCTGTGTCCAACTGATACCAAAATCTGTAGAGCGGAAGAAAGCTGAATCTATAGTGGCTGCATAGAGTACGCGAGAGGCAGGATGTTTTTGTTTCAGATCATCAAAAGCGCGGGTAGTTGAAACGAGTGACCATGAACTTCCGGCATTCGTGGTACGGTAAATTCCGGTTTGTGTAGCAGCAACGATCACCTGATTGTTGGTTGGATCCATGATCATATCAACAACCAATTGTCCTGCTAAACCGGAGGAAGTGAAAGTGGCTCCACCGTTAGTTGATTTATAAACTCCACTCCCGGAATAATAATAATTGTGATCGCCTGTTCCGAGATAAATCACCTGATCGTTGGTATGATCAATGCATACAGATGCTAAACGCATTCCAGGCAGAATGTCACATCCCGGAGCAAGCGTCCAGTTATTTCCGCCGTTGCTGCTGATGAAAAGTCCGCCGCGTGCTGAAATAGCATACATTTTATTCGGATCAGTTGGATGGAATTTTAATTGACTTACGCGACTAATACCGTGGATTTGTCCGCTAACATTGGTGGGGAAAAAATTGGGTGCAACCGGACTCCAGTTGGCCGTTTGTGCATTGGCCGAAAAAGCAACGAAGAGTAGATATATCAGGAGGAAGTTAAACTTTTTCATACTTGATAGGTTTTCGGTGATTACAGTTTATTCTGATTAGTTTTTCTTCTCTGACTGTCGCTGTTGCTTTTCCCATATTTCCAGTCGTTCCTGCTCGGAAAGTATCCTGCCATCACTTTGTACAAATGGTTGTACTGTTCTCTTCCAATCTTTAAATCTTTTGAACTGATATTTCATCTGTTCATATTCGTTTCTCTGTGCTTGCGTCCATTCCATTCTGGCCTTACGCAAACTATCTCCCTGAGCAGTGGTGATATGTCCTTCGTTGATAAGTTCATACTCCTCTTCCGGTTCGATTTTTCCTTCCCAGTACATCTCAAAGGCTTTTACCGCTTCAAAATAATTTACTTTCGGATCGGCCATCATACTGATCCAAACAGGTTGGTTTTTGTAATCACCAGTCGGGGTGAGTTTTTTATCCTGTGCCGAAACAAGGGCGGTTACCACAACCAGTGCGGCTGTCAGCAGTAATTTATACTTATGCATAGGGGGAGTTTGTGTAGTTCAAATGTACGTTTTTAGCTTTTATCCGGCAATGATTTTTATTATACGATACTGCGGATTATTCGTTATCAGCGATTTTTGAGTAATGAAGTACTTTTTTAGCAGATAAATACGTTCTAAATCGCATGAAATTCCATCGGCTGATCTTTCTTCTTGTTTTTCCTGTTGCCCTGGTTGTTGGGCTGGATAAACCTTCTTTTCTGGAGGAGCAATTGCGTTATCCGAGGGTACGCAATGCTTACGCGGATAAAGGAGCTGAAATCCGTAAAAAACTGCAGCGTAATGGTATTTCAGGTAATGAGCCGTTTCAACTATTATTGATTGCTTTTAAGGAAGAGAAGGAGTTGGAGGTATGGATCAGAAATTCAGGCGAAGGTCGTTTTAACAAGTTTGGTTCGTATGAAATATGTCGGTCGTCCGGAGTCCCGGGTCCCAAGCGAAAGGAAGGTGATGGGCAGGTTCCGGAAGGGTGTTACTATATAAACCGCTTTCATCCTGCCAGTGACTTTCATCTTTCATTGGGGATCGATTACCCGAATAAATCAGATAAGATCCGTTGTACGTCCGGGAGTCCGGGAGGTGATATTTTTATCCACGGAAAATGTGTTACAATTGGTTGTATTCCCATCCAGGATGAGGGCATAAAGGAGTTGTACATTTTGTGTCTGGAAGCTAAAAACAGGGGATTCTCTAAAATTCCGGTTTGGTCTTTTCCATACAGGTTTTCGGGGGAGACACCGGAGAAGGCCTTGGAAAATCCGGTAAATGGGGCTTTCTGGAAGGAGATTCGGCTTGGTTATCTGTATTTTCTGAAGAGCGGACTCTTGCCGGAAGTTCAGATTTCGGCCGATGGGAGGTATGTTTTTTCGACAGGGGAATAATTTTTTTATATTGTTGATTTATGGTCAGGAATTTTCTGTATTTTTATCATCCCTAATTACGCGTTTGACCATGAAAAAACTCTTACTGATTACGTTCCTCCTTTTATTGAAGGCGGGAGCGATGAATGCTCAATGTCCTTCCGGTGAATCGGAAGTAGTGGTATTGATTCAGCCGGATTCTTATCCCGGTGAAACATCCTGGGATCTCAGAGATCTGAATGGTAATATCCTTGCCTCAGGTGGTTCAGTTGGTGATACTGTTTGTGTGCCGACTGGAAGTTGTGTGATTTTTCGAATTCAGGATACTTATGGTGATGGAATCTGTTGTTCTTTCGGGAACGGATTTTATGCGGTGTATGTAAATGGAGCTGCTCAGGCTGCCGGCGGTCAGTTTACATATAGTGAAACAAGTTATATAAACTGTCCTGCAGGTTCTCATTGCGGCAGTGCGTTTGCTGTAAATCAGGACACCTTGTATTCATCGCCCGGAAGCAGTACATGGTATTCATTTACACCTGATACAACTGGTACTTTTAATATTTCGACCTGTTTTGCTTCCAATACCTGCGATACCCGTGTTTGGGTGTATGATCATTGCACCGGACTGATCTGGAATGATGATATGGCGGGAACAATTTATTACAACGACAGTGCTTGTGGTATTCAGGCCTATGTATCTGCGGCGCTACAGGCGGGAAATACTTATTATGTTCGCATCGGTGGTGATTCTACCTGTGTCGGCGATACAGTAGATTTCCAGATTACCTATGGTGGTCCGATTGTAGGCTGTATCGATCCTGCAGCCTGTAACTATAATCCACTGGCAACGGTGAGTAACGGAAATTGCATTTATCCGGGAGATCCGTTGTGTAATTCCGGTCCGGATCTTATTGTTGATGGCCAGGAGTTAACGACTTCACTCAGTGTCGGTACAGTAAACGGAAATGATGTTTGTCTGATTGGTGAAGGATGCCTTGCCGGGTATGGTGTACGTGATGTGATCAACTTCAGTACCCGTATTGCAAATATCGGCGATGCAGATTATTACATCGGTCAGCCCGCTACCGGAAATTCACAGTTTGTATTCGATCAATGTCATGGTCACTGGCACTATGGAGGTTATGCTATGTACAATATCTATGATAGCTTAGGTGTTCCACTGCAGGCCGGATTTAAAAACGGTTTCTGCGTAATGGATCTCCAGTGTTTCGGAGGTACTGCTAAGTATGGTTGTAGTAACATGGGTATCTCGGCTGGTTGCGCAGATATCTATG
>JBIIRF010000015.1:0-14785 GCA_044341715.1 Bacteroidia bacterium
CCATCAGGATTTTTCCTTTCTTGCTGGCACCTTCTGTTTTTTCTGCTTCCAGATAAGGCAAAAGATACGCCACCGCTTTCTTCATTACACGTGCGCTTTTCACAACCTGAGGGAGAAACATTTTTCCTGCACCAAAAAGGTCACCCACTACATTCATTCCATCCATCAGCGGACCTTCGATCAGATTCAGCGCCTTTGGATATAACTTCCTTGCCTCCTCCACGTCTTGTTCGATATACTCCACCACACCTTTCACCAATGCATGTGTCAATCGTTCCTGAACAGTTCCCTCTCTCCATGCTTCATCACGCTCTTGTTTTTTACCTGCTCCCTTGATCTGCTCCGCATAAGTGATTAAACGCTCTGTGGCATCATCACGGCGATCGAGAAGAACATCTTCCACGCGCTCGAGGAGATCTTTCGGAATCTCATCGTACACCTGCAGTTGTCCGGGATTCACAATACCCATATCCATACCTGCACGAATAGCATGATACAGAAAAGCAGCATGAATTGCTTCGCGTACGTGATCATTACCGCGAAACGAGAAACTCACATTACTCACTCCACCACTCACTTTTGCATGCGGAAGATTTTTCTTGATCCATGCAGTCGCTTCAAAAAAGTCAATAGCATTCCGGCGATGTTCTTCCATACCCGTCGCCACCGGGAAAATATTCGGATCGAAAATAATATCCTGTGCAGGGAAATTTACTTTTTCTGTCAGTAGTTTATAGGCTCTTCCACAGATATCAATACGACGCTGATAAGTATCCGCCTGACCATTTTCATCAAACGCCATAACGATTACCGAAGCACCATATTTTCGCAGCGTATTTGCCTGTTTCAGGAAAGCTTCTTCTCCTTCTTTCAAAGAGATGGAGTTCACAATGCTTTTTCCTTGTGTGCATTTCAATCCGGCCTCAATAACATGAAACTTCGAAGAATCAATCATGATTGGAAGTTTCGCGATATCCGGTTCAGAGGCGATCAGGTGCAGAAATTTCACCATTGCCTTTTCGGAATCGAGCATACCCTCATCCATATTGATATCGATAGCCTGTGCACCACCTTCTACCTGATCGCGGGCTATGGCCAATGCTTCCTCGTACTGACCTTCAGCGATGAGTCGTGCGAATTTTCGGCTACCCGTAACGTTAGTCCGTTCGCCTACATTCATAAAATTACTTTCCGGACGAAGGGTAACTGCTTCGAGTCCGCTGAGGTGAAGTAATGTATCCGGTTGCGGACGTTTACGCGGCGGACATTGTTTTGCCAATGCGGCGATCTCCCGGATATGATCAGGAGTAGTACCACAACAACCACCAACGATATTTAAAAATCCACTGGTCAGAAAATCCTTGATCTGATGTCCCATGTGGTGAGGGGTTTCATCATATTCACCGAACTGATTCGGGAGACCGGCGTTTGGATAAGCAGAAATATAAAACGGAGCTTTCTCGCTCAATTCCTCGAGGTGAGGACGCATTTCCTTCGCACCCAATGCGCAATTCAGACCAACACTCAGCAAAGGCATATGTGAAATCGAATTCAGGAATGCTTCCACTGTTTGTCCGCTCAGCGTACGACCACTCGCATCGGTAATTGTACCCGACACCATCACCGGCAATTCAATATTTCGTTCTTCAAAAACAGACTGGATAGCAAACAGGGCCGCCTTCGCATTTAAGGTATCGAAGATTGTCTCGATCAGAAGTATATCCGCACCACCATCGAGCAGACCATTGATTTGCTCCGTGTACGCCTCCACCAGATCATCAAACGAAACAGCGCGGAAACCAGGATCATTCACATCCGGACTAAGAGACGCAGTACGGTTAGTTGGTCCCAGCGCACCAGCCACAAACTTCGGACCTCCGTTAGGGTTAGTCACCATCCACTCCTGCACCGCCTGTTTTGCCAGACGAGCAGATTCGAGATTCAGCTCATACGAAAGCGATTCCATTTTATAATCAGCCAATGAAATCTTTTGCGCATTGAATGTATTTGTCTCGATGATATCTGCACCGGCATCAAGATACGCCTTATGGATATCACGAATGATTGTTGGTTGAGTAAGGCTCAATAAATCATTGTTACCTTTCAGATCATGCGGCCAATCTGCAAAACGCTTACCGCGATAATCGGACTCCTGCAACTGATAACGTTGAATCATGGTACCCATGGCACCATCGATAACGAGCACACGACGCTCTAACTGCTGAATAATGGGGTGTACAGCCATATGTTTTTTTAGCGGCTGCCGGAAATGAAAAAATCCCTCCCGGCTGCCGGAAGAGATTTTACGATTTTTTTTAGTTAAAGTTCATATCCTTCGGCACTTATCTGCTCCCATGAGAATACATGAGACTGGATGTGGCACCTTCTGAGGTTTAAGAATAACAGTTCATAAGTCACATTTAAAATGTTATCGCTGCCAGATTACTGACAGAACTGATGAACGTCCGAGAGAAACTTGCAGGACCTGATTTCGATTTGATGAAAACGACCGCCGCAAATAATTGTATTTCAGACACTTAACATTAAACCACATGGGTTGCCAAGGTTTCAACGGGCACAGTCCCTCCACCTTTCTTGATAAGTTATAATAAGAACGCAGTGCAAATGTAGAAAATAAATACGTTTAAAAAACTTAAGCAAATTGACCGTCGCAAAACAGGAAAAAGGTTCCTTACAGATCAAATTCCGGCAAAAGGGAGAAAATCACTGCCGCGAGGGCGTTTTTATAATTAATTTAATGAGCCTGCAGTATCAGTTCTCAGGGAGAAAGCTACCTTTGCAGGCTCTATCTGAAAAAGTATGAAATATCTAATTCGAATTTGCCTGCTGGTAACCTTTTTACCGGCTTTCCTGAAGGCACAAACTGCTGAACGTCCATTTGCTCTGGGCCTCTGGGGAGGATCTACGCAATACAACGGAGATCTTGGACAAGGATTTTACAGCTCCAGCGGACAAGATGCGCATCTGCACATTGGATTATCAGCTGCATGGTTTGTTACGAATCATTTTGATTTCGCCATGAATACAACAATTGGCTCTATTGGTTATCGGGAAGATCAATTGAATAATTTTGAAGCAAACCAATTCCAATGGAATGCACAAATGCGTGCTCATCTTTTCAAGGAAGAGCGTTTTCGTGTGAATCCTTATGGTTTTGTTGGAATAGGTGTCAGTTATCTGAGTGATTTAAAGTATCCCGGCACTGATATCTTTTTCCCATTCGGCGCTGGATTAAAAATTACTCTTACACCGAAACTAAACTTACATATTCAGGAAACTTTTGCTTACACAGATCACGATAACCGTGATAAAGAAGCCGGAGATAACTTCGATTCATTTCTGATGCACAGCATTGGATTGAGTTGGAATTTTGCAGGACCTGCTGATTCCGATAAAGATGGTGTTAGTGATAAGAAGGATAAATGTCCGGATACACCAGCGGGAGCAAAGGTTGACAGCGATGGATGTCCACTTGATCGTGATGGAGATGGAATACCTGATATCACTGATGTATGTCCGGATATAAAGGGAGTCAAATCCGCAAAAGGATGTCCTGACAAAGATGGAGATACCGTAATGGATTCACTGGATAAATGTATTGATGTTCCAGGCTTAGTAAGCACCAACCCAGCATTGAACGGATGTCCCGATAAAGATGGAGACGGAATAGTGGATGCGGAAGACCGTTGTCCGGAGTTAGCAGGGACAGCTGCATTGAAAGGATGCCCTGATACTGATGGAGACGGATTAATTGATCCGGAAGATAAATGTCCGCAAGACAAAGGACTAGCCGAATTACAGGGATGTCCGGATAAAGACGGAGACAAAGTAGCTGATGTAGATGATAAATGTCCGGAAGTTGCAGGAATCGTAGCAAACAAAGGATGTCCTGAAATCAAGGAAGAAGTAAAACAATTATTCACTAAAGCACTTCAGGGTATACAATTTGAGACAGGGAAAGATATTATCAGAAAGGTATCCAATCCGATCCTGGATAATGTAGTAAACGTGATGAATGAAAACCCGGCCTACCTACTCGAAATAAACGGACATACAGACAACATTGGTGACAAATCATTCAACACTGATTTATCGCAACGCAGAGCTAACGCTGTAAAAGCCTATCTCATCAGCAAAGGTATCAAATCAGAAAGACTCACTGCAAAAGGATACGGCGACTCACAGCCGGCAGCCGACAACAAAACATCTGCAGGACGTGCTAAAAATCGTCGTGTAGAGTTCAAAATTAATTTCTGATTAACAAACTAATTACAATAAACGCTGCCGGCTTCGCGACCATACGCTACCGGCAGCGTTTGCTGTTTAAAACAACTACATGGACTACTTCCTCATCTACAAACCATTTGGTGTCCACTCCCAGTTCATGCCTGACGAAGGCAAGCCGGGTTTAGGTACACTCTACAACTTTCCGAAAGATGTATATCCGGTAGGGCGCCTTGATGCTGACAGCGAAGGACTCCTGCTCCTCACCAACGATACCTACATCAACAAAGAACTGTTAAGTCCCAAACATAAGCACTGGAGAACGTATCATATCCAGGTAGAAGGCACAGCCACAGAAGAGGCCATGCTTCGGCTATCCGAAGGCGTTAGTATCAGCATAGAAGGAAAAAAATACCATACACATCCTGCCAAAGCGCAGTTGATCAGTCCGCCAACATTACCGGAACGCGAACCTCCCATCCGATTCCGCAAAACAGTACCTGATTCCTGGATAGAACTATCGCTCACTGAAGGAAAAAACCGACAGGTTCGCCGGATGACCGCAGCTGTTGGCTACCCCACTCTTCGCCTGGTGCGCGTAAAAATCGAAAATCTCGAACTCGGCAAAATGATACCCGGTGATGTAATCTCCCTCGACCGGGATGAAGTCTACAAAAAACTAAAAATTTAACGCCAGGATGGTCATCCCATCCAACTTTTCACCAAATTTGAACTGCAATAAACTCTACCTATGAAAAAACTCTCAATGGCCCTGCTCTGCACACTGAGCACCTTAGGATTTTCACAAACACTCACACCGGAAGCGCTTTGGAAGATCGGACGCGTATCTGATCCACGCATTTCTCCGGACGGCAAATCAGTCATCTACAATGTACGTACATTTGATCTTGCCACCAACAAAGGACAAAGCGACATTTATCTGATTCCGGTTGGCGGAGGAACACCCGTTGCATTAGCCAACACAACAGCCGACGAAGGATCTGCAAGATGGCGTCCGGACGGAAAAAAGATAGGCTTTACCATGGCCGACAAAAACGGAGATACGCAACTATGGGAAATGAATCCCGACGGAAGCGGCAAATCAGTGGTATCAAGTATTGAAGGAGGAATCGGAAACTTCGGATACTCACCAACGTCAGGACATATCTGGTACAGTGCCGATGTAAAGCTCGACAAAAAACCAAGCGAGATTTATCCAGACCTGCCGAAAACAGACGGCGCACGCATTATCGACGGATTAATGTACCGACACTGGAATGCATGGCACGACTATGCCTATTCACATCTTTTCCTGGCCACCTACTCCAACGGCACAATTGGTAGTGGTGTAGATCTTCTCAAAGGAGAACGCTGGGATTGCCCTACCGCACCTTTTGGTGGAGATGAACAGATCATGTTTTCACCTGACGGAAAGAAATTAGCATACACTTGCAAAAAACTAAACGGAACGGCATCTGCAGTAAGCACGAACACTGACATTTACATTTACGATTTAACCGCCGGCACCACGACCAACCTCACTGAAGGCATGAAAGGGTACGACAACGATCCCTGCTGGTCGCCCGATGGAAAAAAACTTCTCTGGCTCAGCATGGAGATGCCCGGATATGAAAGTGACAGGAACCGTTTATTTCAATACACTTTTGAAACCAAACAAAAAACGGAACTGCTGCCAACATTTGATTACTCCGTAGACAATGTTACCTGGACAAGCGACAGCAGAATGATAGTATTCACTGCTGCCAAAAATGCAACCAAACAAATTTTCCTCTACGATGCTGCATTGAAAAGCGCAATGCCAATGCGACAGATAACCGATGCCCAGGCTGACTACAACGAAATTACTGTAGCAGGAACAGGTAAATCGATGGTCATTGTTGCCAGTCGAACAGACTACACCATGCCCAGTGAATTATACAACGTAAACCCGCAAACCGGAGCTGCCAAAATGATTACAAATGTCAGCGAACCGATTTGGGGAACGGTTAAAAAAAGCAATGTACAGAAGCGAATGGTAAAAACCACTGACGGAAAAGAAATGTTGGTATGGGTGATCTATCCACCGGACTTTGATGCTTCCAAAAAATACCCAACTGTTCTTTATTGCCAGGGAGGTCCACAAAGTGTAGTCAGCCAGTACTTCAGTTACCGTTGGAATTTCAGTCTGATGGCAGCCAACGGATACATCGTAGTTGCACCTAACCGTCGCGGCTTACCGTCGTTTGGAGAAGCATGGAATGATCAGATCACCGGCGACTGGGGAGGACAGGCCATGAACGACCTCACTTCCGCCATCGACGATGTTGCTAAAGAAAGCTATGTCGATAAAAACCGATTAGGATGCGTTGGAGCAAGCTTCGGTGGATATTCAGTATATTGGCTGGCCGGACATCATAACAAGCGATTTAAAGCCTTTATTTCGCATTGCGGAGTATTTAATCTGGAATCAGAATATGCAGCCACAGAAGAAATTTTCTTCGCCAATCACGACATGGAAGGAGCATACTGGGATAATCCAAAGCCAAAGAGTTACGATGCTTTTACACCGCATAAATTTGTCCGCAACTGGGATACTCCAATGCTCGTTATACACAACGAAAAAGATTTCCGTGTACCATTGAATCAGGGCATGGAAGCATTCACAGCTGCACAGTTACAGGGAGTTCCCAGTCGATTCCTTTACTTTCCTGATGAAGGCCACCATGTATTAAAGCCACAAAACGGCATACTCTGGCAACGGGTATTTTTTGAATGGCTCGATATGTATCTGAAGAAATAAATCGAGAAGGTGAAAGAGGCTGTCCCGTAAAAGAGATGGCCTCTTTTTTTAGTAATTGATTTTAGAACTTGCCGGTTACAAGCTATACAATAATACTACGATTACTGTTGCGCCCCTGCCTGCTTTTCACTCAAACGAGTCAACACTTCGTCATACATCTTATGGAAATATTCCGGCTGTGACCGATAAAACTCAAAACTCTCCCTGAAACGATCGTCGCCCACTTTATACTTTTCGTAGATATAACGGTAACGCGCATACGCTTCCTGCCGGGTAGTATCTGAACGACCCAAATTTCTAATCTGAATAGTAGCTTCTGCCAGGTGAATATCTGTCATCATCAGAATCATGGTATCGCGCGGAATAACACTATCCGGCACCACCACTTGCTTCTTCGAACAGGAAGACAAGAGCCCGAAACCAACCAGCAACAGCCAGACAACACGCATATCAGCGATTAAATTTCAAACGTTGACCAAACACTGACTCATTGAAAACACCATCATCATACACCAGCTCTCCATTCACGAATGTTTTCAGCACTTTAGACTTGAACGTATGTCCTTCAAAAGGAGACCAACCGCATTTATAGAGAATATTAGCAGGTGAAACAGACCATTCCTGATTCAGGTCCACCAACACCATATCTGCCATATATCCTTCACGAATAAAGCCACGATCAGCAATCTGAAATAATACTGCCGGAGCATGCGCCATTTTCTCTACCACACGTTCAATAGAAATCCATCCTTCATGCACAAAATCCAGCATCGCCACCAGAGCATGTTGCACTAACGGACCACCCGAAGGAGCTTTAAAATACGGAGCTGCTTTTTCTTCCTTCGTATGCGGAGCATGGTCTGTCGCAATCACATCAATACGATTATCCAACACCGCCTTACGGATCTCCTCCCGATCGGCTACTGATTTCACTGCAGGATTCCATTTAATCAGATTTCCCTTCGAGAGATAATCATGATCTGTAAACCAGAGATGATGAATACAGGCCTCTGAAGTAATTTTCTTTTGCTCCAAAGGGATATCATTCTGGAAAAGGAACGTTTCACGTGCAGTAGAAATATGCAACACATGCAAACGTGTACCATGCTTCTTGGCAAGTTGCACGGCAAATGAAGACGAAAGATAACAAGCTTCCGCGCTTCGTATCACAGGATGTTGCGAAGGAGGTACAAGTTCACCATACGTAGCCCGAGCCGCCTCCAGATTAGCTTTAATAGTAGATTCATCCTCACAATGGGTAGCGATCAACACAGGAGCCTGCGAAAAAACTGACTCCAGCACGGATTCATTATCCACCAACATATCACCCGTACTCGAACCCATGAAAATTTTTATACCACACACATTCTTTGGATCCGTACGAAGCACTTCCTCCAGATTATGATTGGTAGTACCCATGAAAAACGAATAATTCGCCAATGAACAAACAGCCGCACGCTGATACTTCTCCTCTAATAAAGTCTGCGTAGTTGCCTGCGGAACCGTATTCGGCATCTCCATATATGAAGTAATTCCACCGGCAACAGCAGCTTTCGCCTCAGTATAAATCTCACCCTTATGCGTCAAACCCGGCTCACGAAAATGCACCTGATCATCAATTGCACCAGGCAACAAATAACAACCTTTGGCATCGATTTCACGGGCATTACCTGTAACTTCAATTGTGCCACCGACTTTCTCGATGCGGCCATTTTTAATCAGCACATCTCCTTCGATGATGCGACCTTCATTCACAATTCGGGCATTACGGATAACAATCATGATTCAATGCTTTTTGTGCGTAGCTCAATTATAAAAGGGGTGCTGGAACAATTCCAACGCCCCTTTAAAATTTTCTATTCAATTTCACCCACCATATCCAGCGGATTCACCCACTCATCAAACTGCTCTGCAGTAAGGTAGCCCAGTCGGATCGCAGTATCTTTCAAAGTACCACCTTCACGATGCGCAGTCTGTGCAATTTCAGCAGCCTTGTAATATCCGATATGTGGATTCAGCGCCGTCACCAGCATCAATGAATTATTCAGGTTACGATCGATGTTCTCCTGAATCGGAGCAATGCCCACTGCACATTTATCATTAAAGGAAACGCATACATCACCGATCAAACGTGCAGAATGAAGGAAATTATATACCATCACCGGCTTAAACACATTCAGTTCAAAGTGACCTGTTGCGCCACCGATATTAATCGCCACATCGTTACCCAAAACCTGAGCAGCCACCATCGTCATTGCTTCACATTGAGTAGGATTCACTTTACCTGGCATGATTGAAGAACCCGGCTCATTATCCGGAATAAAAATCTCACCGATACCACAACGTGGACCGGAAGCCAACAAACGGATATCATTGGCAATCTTCATCAGACTTACTGCAACAGTTTTCAAAGCACCATGCGCCTCTACAATTGCATCATGCGCCGCCAATGCTTCGAATTTATTTTCAGCAGTAATAAAAGGAAGACCTGTCAACTTCGCAATATTCTTCGCCACATTCACAGAGTATCCTTTTGGTGTATTGATACCGGTACCAACCGCAGTCCCGCCAAGCGCCAATTCGGCCATATGAGGCAAGGTATGTTCTATCGCACGAATACCATGATCCAGTTGCGACACATAACCACTGATCTCCTGACCAAGAGTTAAAGGAGTAGCATCCATCAGGTGAGTACGACCAATTTTCACCACACGCATATATTCCTTTGCTTTCGCAGCAAGAGTATCTCTTAATTTTCGGATACCCGGAATCGTTACCTCCACCATTGCTTTATAAGCAGCGATGTGCATTGCTGTCGGGAAAGTATCATTAGAAGACTGTGATTTATTCACATCATCGTTCGGGTGAACAGCCTTCTTCTCATCAAGCAGACTGCCACCATTGATCACATGAGCGCGATAAGCCACTACTTCGTTTACATTCATATTACTTTGCGTACCTGAACCGGTTTGCCAAACCACCAACGGGAACTGATCATCCAGTTTACCCTCGAGGATTTCATCACAAACCTTACCGATCAACTCACATTTCTCAGCCGGAAGAATTCCTGCTTCCATATTGGTAATCGCCGCCGCTTTTTTCAAATATGCAAATGCACGAATAATCTCCTTCGGCATACGGTTAATATCCTGTGCGATTTTAAAATTCTCGATTGAACGCTGCGTCTGCGCGCCCCAGTATACGTTGGAAGGAACCTGCACAGTACCCATCGTATCTTTTTCAATTCTGTAGTCTGACATAATACTTAAGAGTTTTTACCACGGAGACATGGAGTCACAGAGGTCCACGGAGTTTAATATTTGGGAAGTTTTGCGAATTCATCAGTAACTAATGAAACAATGTTTCCGGCAATTGTTTCAACATGAAAGTTAATTAATAGTCCTTTAGGCTTATTACTTAACTTTAGATAACTAAGCAGTTGTGCTTTGAAAACAGGATGCAAAGACTCAACAGCTTTCAATTCGATAATAATGATATTTTCAACCAATAAATCTATTTCCAGTACATCCCCTAATTCTTTACCTTTATAGTTCACAGGCACCCGAACTTTGGATTGAACCCATAATCCCTGTAATTGAAGCTCTTCAAATAAACATTGATGATAAACCGATTCCAATAAACCAGGACCTAAATGCTTATGGACTTCTATAGCACAACCAATGATTTTAAATGACAAATCAGAAATATACTTCTGACTACAATTTACATAGGGAGGCTCCGTGAAACTCTGTAACTCCGATCCTCCGTGGTTATATTTTGCAATATTATCCATTACTCAGCGGTTTGTTTGTTATCGGAGCTGTATTCCATGAGATACGCTTTAATGAACTCATCGATTTCGCCATCCAATACAGCCTGCGTATCGGAAGTTTCATAATCGGTGCGAACATCTTTTACCAGCTTATACGGATGCAACACATAACTGCGGATCTGAGACCCCCACTCAATTTTCTTCTTTGAATTTTCAATAGCCGCCTTCGCTTCATTTCGCTTTCTAAGTTCCAGTTCATAAAGCTGCGACTTCAGCATTTTCATTGCACGTTCTTTATTACCGCCTTGAGTACGTTCTACCTGACAAACCACCACGATTCCGGTAGGATGGTGAGTAACCTGCACCTTGGTTTCAACTTTGTTTACATTTTGTCCACCGGCACCACCTGAACGCGAAGTCTGAATACTGATATCAGCATCCTTGATTTCGATATTTATTTCATCATCGATAATCGGATAAGCATACACCGAAGCAAAAGAAGTATGACGACGTGCATTGCTATCGAAGGGCGAAATACGCACCAAGCGATGCACACCATTTTCACTCTTCAGGTAACCGTAAGCATAATCACCCTCGATTTCATAGGTAGCAGATTTTATTCCTGCGCCATCACCATCCTGATAATCCACCTCCGTTACCTTATAACCATGACGCTCTGCCCAACGAAGGTACATACGCAAAAGAATCGAAGCCCAATCCTGACTCTCCGTACCACCGGCACCAGAATTAATCGTCAGAATCGCACTGCAATGATCCTCCTCTGCAGAAAGCATGTTTTTAAACTCGAGCTCCTCAATCAGACGAATGGTATCCAACGACTGGCGATCAACCTCCTCCTCGGAAGCCTCACCTGCCTTTTGAAAATCAAATAAAACGCTAAGATCATCTACCGATGACTGCACTTTTAAAAACGCGTCGGTCCAGTCCTTCTTTTGTTTGATTTTTTTGAGGATTTGCTCAGCCCTCTTCGGGTCATCCCAGAAATCAGGAGCGTGCGTAAGTTGCTCTTCCTGAGCTATTTGCTGAAGTCGGTGATCGACGTCAAAGATGCCTCCTCAGAGCATCGACACGATCGGAAAGTTCTTTTAATTGCTCTTGTATCATAATGCGGCAAAGATACACATACCGAATTAAGTTTTAGGGTTTCTAAGTTTTAAAGTTTACAGGTTTTTAGGTTTCTAGGTTTATATGTCCCTGAGTAGTGACTATGAGTTTTAGAAAACTAAAAGTACACACGCGTATCGAAGGGTTAAGTTTCCAGGTTTTTAAGTTCCAGGTTTCTTAATTTTTAAGTTTATATGTCCCTGAGTAGCGACTATGAGTTTTAGAGAACTAAAAGTACACACGCGTATCGAAGGGTTAAGTTTCTAGGTTTTCACATTGTCTGTGCAACTGATAAGTTCAATTTTATTGAAAGGGCGGGACGATATATTTTATAATAAAAATCTGAATGGATAATTAGTCGAAAGAGGTTTTCAGTAGGTCCCAGACTAAATCGGGTTCGAAGCCGCGTGAGATGAGGTAGGATGCCAGTTTATGTTGTCTTTTGAAAGGCGTTTTCTCTTTTTCGTCACGAGATCGTTTTGAGAGTACTTTCTCCATTTGTTGAAGATAATCCTTCTCTGAAATTGACGACAACGCTTTGCGGATACAATAATCAGAAACTTTCTTTTGTTTTAGAGCAAGTTTGATTTTCACTCTACCCCAACCCAGCTGACGAAATTTACCACCGGCGAAAGCGACAGCAAAACGTTCTTCGTTCAAAAAATTTTCAGTGATCAATCGGGAGATCATCGGCTCCACTTCCCCTTGGTGCAAACCATAATCGTAGAGTTTATCCCGTACTTCCTGCTGGCTCCTCTCCTGAAAAGCGCACCACTTGCAGATTTTTTGCCAGGCGATCTCAGCGGAGTATTTTTTCCGATGCAGTTCGGCTTCTTCCATATCTCAATGCGGAATAGCGGAAATTAATTTTTGTGTATAAGCAGACTTGGGATGATTATATACTTCCTCCGCATCACCCATTTCTTCCATTCGTCCCTGATTCATCACCAGCATACGATCACTCATAAAACGGACAACTGAAAGATCATGAGAAATAAAAATATATGTCAGTCCTTGCTCCTCTTTCAATTCATTCAACAAATTCAACACCTGTGCCTGCACGGAAACATCGAGCGCAGAAACAGACTCGTCACAGATCACGAACTCCGGATTCAGCGCCAATGCTCGGGCAATACAAACGCGCTGACGTTGACCACCGGAAAACTGATGAGGATACCGATGATAATGTTCTTCCTTCAGTCCTACTTTTCGCAACAACTCCATCACTTTCTCTTTTCGTTCTGAAACATTCTGATAGAGGTGATGCACATCCATAGGCTCACGAATTGCATTGCCAATAGTCATACGGGGATTCAGAGAGCTATAAGGATCCTGAAAGATCAATTGCATTTTTTTACGGAAAGCCCGCAGGTGTTGCTGATCGAAGTCAAGGATATTTTCACCGGCATAGCGTAATTCACCACCTGTTGGTTCTATCAGTCTCAGGATACTTCTCCCCAATGTAGTTTTACCACAACCGGATTCACCAACCAGACCCAGTGTTTCTCCCTTCCGCACCGAAAAGCTCACTTCATCCACTGCCTTCACATAGGATTCTACCTTTCCAAAGATTCCTTTTTTCTGCGGAAACCAGGTTTGCAGATTTTTCACTTCAAGAATAATTTCATTATTACCGGCACCTTTATCGACAAGAGATCTGGTTCGATCATCCTTCACTTTTAATCCGGCCATCACCTCCTCGATACTCTTTCCGGTTTCATGGTATCCACCTTTGTCATCAACGGTCATAAAATCGCTGATTACCGGCAAACGACGCATATGCATATTATTTACAGGACGACAAGCCAGCAGACCTTTTGTATATGGATGACTCGGGTTCTTAAAAATCTCTTCCACCCTTCCTTCCTCCACCGACTTCCCCTTATACATTACCATTACACGATTTGCAATACGCGAAATTACACCCAGGTCATGCGTAATAAACACCATACCCATTCCTGTTTCCTGCTGAAGCTCCTTCAGAAGTTCAAGAATAGTTGCCTGCACAGTTACATCAAGAGCGGTAGTCGGTTCATCGGCGATCAACACACGAGGTTCACAACTAATGGCCATTGCAATCATCACCCGTTGCTTCTGTCCTCCACTCAGCTGATGAGGGTATGCATCAAACATTGATTCTGCACGAGGTAATTTAACTTTATTAAACAAACGGATTGTTTCTTCGCGCGCTTCCTTCTTCGACAACTTCTTATGCAACATCAACGCCTCCGCCACCTGAGATCCGCAAGTATAAACCGGATTCAGGGAAGTCATAGGCTCCTGAAAAATCATTGCGATATCATTCCCTCTGAACTTACGGATATGCGCATCCGATAGCGCCAGCAGATCCACCTTCCCTTCCTGCTTTGAATCAATGACAGCAGAACCGCTCTCTATTCTACCTGCCGGGCGGGAGATCAATTGCATCAGGGAAAGAGAAGTAACGGACTTACCCGAACCTGATTCTCCCACAATGCCAAGGGTCTCCCCTGCGCCAATTGTAAAAGAGATATTATCTACGGCCTTGAAATAGTGATCGTCCTTCCCAAAGGAAACGGAAAGATTTTTCACTTCGAGCAATACACCGGACGGATTTAAAACCATGGTGTGAAAATACATCAATAGGATTTATAACAATCCAAGGATTCTGCAAAAACAGCCTTAGATTTTCACAAGCACGAGTGCGAAAAGGCGTTTGAGAGTAATCATCCCGAAGCGCACCCACCGAAGCGCACACCTCCGAAGCGCACACCTCCGAAGCGCACAAGGGCGTTCGGGGTGATATCGCTGCGTTCGCAAGCGAATCAAGGGCGTTCGGGGTGATATCGCTGCGGTTGCAAGGG
>JBIIRF010000016.1:0-14757 GCA_044341715.1 Bacteroidia bacterium
TTTGCTTTTATTTATGCTAGCCCTCCAACATAAAGTACGTTTAATCAAAATTAATGGTAGGAGACCTCTTTTATAAACCGGATCACTCCGCTCATGAATACTTGTTGGTCGTCCCACATGCTGAGGTGGCTGCCGTTGGGGCAATATAAATACTGTCCGTTTTTTACAAGTTTACTTTGTTCTTCCATGGCTTTGGGATCCATGGTGTCGTATTTTGCACCAATCATAAGTGTTGGTACTGTGATTTCATGTAGCCGTTGTTTGATGTCCCAGTTGGCTAGTCGTCCGCTGATGCCAAATTCACTCGGACCTTGCATCATGACATATATTTCTCCGTTGGCATGTTTCATGGCGCGATTTAATCCGTCGGGCCATTCTTTCATCCGGCAAATATGTTCTTTGTAAAAATGCGGAATGAGTAATTCCATGTAGCGGGGATTGGAGAAATCATTTTTTGCTTCAATGTCTCTGATCTCTTGTAGGATTTCAGGTGCCATTTGTTTGGCGAGGACTTCCTGTGCGTACTTTCCATACTCCGGTGCACTAGCCATCATGTTGGAGATAAGTAATCCCTTTAAATGTTGCTGATAGCGAAGTGCATATTCCATGGCGAGGATGCCTCCCCAGGAGTTACCGAGTAAGTAGAAGTTGCTGCTATCTGCTCCGATGGCTTTTCGGACTTGCTCTACTTCTTCTACAAATCGTTCGTTGGTCCATAAGCTGCTGTCTTTCGGCTGATCACTGTAGTAGGAACCTAATTGATCATATTCGTAGAATTCAAATCCCTCGCGCTGGAAAAATGTTTCAAAGCATTCCATGTATTCGTGGGTCATGGCCGGACCTCCATGCAGCAAGAGAATTTTTATTTTATCATTGCGTCCAAAACGTTTAGTCCATACCTTGAATTCTCCTACGGGCGTAGAGATGGGAATCATCCGTACACCGGCAGATTCAGGTTGATCATTGTAGGTGAAGTACTCGGCGAGAGTAGAGGATTCTTTTTGTTGCTTTTCTCCGCATGAAAACAGGAATAAAAACAACAGTAGTAACAGGTAGTTTCGCATAAGCTGCAGTCAGGAGGAGAATCAGTTTATTCTTTGATGAGTTTTGCAATTGATTTCCCGCTGTTGCCCTGGATAGTGACAAAATAGAGTCCATTTGCGAAAGCTGCAGTGGAAATAGCATGGTTGATCGTGTTCTCACGGATGACTTCACGGTAAACTTCACGTCCGGATGCATCGGTAATAAATAACAGGTCACCGGTTTTTAATGCGCCCTTGATGGTGGTATTGTTACTGGCCGGATTCGGGAATATCGTTAAGGCATCGCCGTTAGTGATTTCATTTAATGATTGTGGCACAGGAACGCGGCGCAAAACGGTTCCCATCTCTCCAACAGCAAGCGCATAGTTACTTCCGTAATATACGTCGGTGAGAATTTCCGTAGTGCCGGATGATTCAAAGTTCCAGGTGAACCCGCCGTCGTTGGTGCTGGCAATAGAACCTCCGCCGCCAACGCAGATGCATTCCATTACATTCCTGCAATGTATTTTCGCCCATCCGTTGCCGTTAGGATCGTTGGAGCCGGGTAATTGTGTCCAGCTGTTTCCTCCGTCATAGGTGCGGATAACAAGTATATTGCTGAAAATGGGAGTATATTCGGCAACGGCATATCCGGTGTCTTTGTTGAGCATACAGATTCCCCTAACCGCATAGTCGTTGGTGAGATCTGACCAGCCTCCGAGTTGTTGTGTGGTCTTGGCTAGCTTGGGGCCATAGAGTCCGCCGGCAAAGGCAATCGAGTCAGTGACATATTGTATATCGAACATACCACAGGCATATCCACCAAAGTAAGCAGTGTCGAATGATAGCCCACTGTCAGATGTGCGATGCATGACATTGCCTAATCCACCACTGGAGGCGATGAAGCCCATGGTGTCATTGATGAATTCCATCGGTCCTTCCGGACTACTCACATTCATGTTTAACCAGGTGGTACCTCCGTTTACACTGCGACGAAGTACAGAGTATAATCCATTGTTTCCATTCACGTAAACGGTATTGGCAGAAGGGGCGTGAATGTGTTTAATATTATGCGCAGTATAATTTACCAGACTCCAGATCAATCCTCTGTTCTGGGTACGGTAAACTTTACCTTGAGGATTGAAATCCACTGTGTCGGAAACAAAGTAGCCTACACTGTCATTGGCAAAACTGACTTCGTGAATATTGTATTGTGTTCCGGTGGGAATAGTGTTCCAGACAAACTGCTGTGCATGGGATTTAGCTGTTGTAAGCAGTAAGAATATTCCGGAAATAAAGAGGGATGGGAGTAATTGTTTGTTCATAGGGTCAACGTTGTGATTGTGAAGGTACGTAATATTGGGATTATCCAGTATCCTCCGTTGTGGAAATTTACATTTTGCCGATGAAACTTGTCGTTTTCTGCAAATCGCTTTCCTGTTTGGTAAAAACAAAAAAGCCCCGCTGTTACACGGAGCTTGTTCAAACAATAATGGTTTTGGCTGTTATGCCTGCTTCACGAGCTGGATCTCAGCATGCAATCGTACGTCTTCACTTACCAGCAATCCTCCTGCTTCTGTTGGTGCATTCCAGTTCAAACCAAAATCTTTACGGTTGATGGTACCGGTTAAGGTGAATCCCGCCTTTGTATTTCCCCAAGGGTCTTTTGCTACTCCGCCGAAGTCTACATTGAATGCAACCGGATGGGTAACTCCACGCATAGTGAGTGTACCATTCATCTTGCGGTTCTCGCCTTCGCCCGTTAATCCATCTGCTTTAATGATGAGTTGTGGATGGTTGGCTGCATCGAAGAAATCAGGGCTCTTCAAATGGCCGTCGCGCTGTTCGTTGTTGGTGCTGATGCTGTCGATGTCGGCACTGAATACGATATCTGCTTTCGAAAAAGTTTCGTCTTCAGAACTTACTTCGGCGTTGAATTTGGAAAAGCTTCCTGAAACGTTGGTGATCATCAGGTGTTTTACTTTGAATCCAACTTCGCTGTGTGTGGGGTCGAGTGCCCAGGTAATTTTGCTCATGTTTTTTATTTTTTAATGATGTGTTTTCGTTGTTTTAATCTTGTAATACGCCCATTTTCCCGGCGCGGTATTCTTCCAATGCGGCAATCAATTCTGTTTTTGTGTTCATCACAAAAGGTCCATAACTGGCAACTGGTTCGTAGATGGGCATTCCGGTAAGTACGATGAACTCACTGTCATGCATAGCCGAAATCTCAATGTTGTTGCCTGCATCTTTGTACCAGATAAGGTGGCGTTCTGGTACCTCATATTCATCGGTGGTAATTGTTCCTTTGAGTGTGTACACACTGGTGCTGTATCCTGCCGGAATTTCAATCGTGCTTTTCCCTCCGGCATCGATGCGGCCGTGTAAGATCATGACAGGTGTGAGCAACTCTACCGGTGATGCATTACCGTTATAACTTCCTCCTAACACTTTGAAACTTCCATCGCCGATTTTTACGATGGGAAACTGATCCGATCGTATATCCTGATACCGTGGTGCATGTTGTTTTTTATCGCGCGGCAGATTCAACCAAAGCTGTATGAGTTCCATCTCTCCACCTTTTTCGAGAAAAGATTCGGGTACCCCTTCTGAGTGAACGATGCCACTGCCGGCTGTCATCCATTGTACATCGCCAGCGCTGAGGTGTCCGGTGTTGCCTAAACTGTCTTTGTGTAGTACCTCTCCTTTGAATAATAAGGTGATCGGCTCGAATCCTTTGTGGGGATGCGGCGGTACATAAAAAGGTTTGTTTTTGTTGACCAGGGCCGGACCAAAATGATCGAGCATGAGGAACGGACTTATCTGTTCCATCCATTCATTGGGCAATGGACTCCATACATAGTTCCCGTTTCCAATGTGTTTCTCCGTGGCCGCTAAAATTTTCTGAACCTTTTTCATTACGTGTATGTGTTTACAACAATTGTAGGTACAAATATACAATTACAATTGTTGTTTATACAAGTGTTTTGATTGGCTTTCTGGTAAAGTAATTGATTATCAAATAGTAAAGTTTCAGTTTAAAAGACAGATTTACTTTAATCGTTCTTGTTTTGGCTTATTGGCTGGGGAGGGTGCTCCGGCCGGACATTGGACCTAACCCGTTTCATTATCTTTATCCCCTGTGAAAAATTACTTTCGATTGTTGCGGTATATCCGCCCGTATAAGGGACGTGCCATCACGAGCATTGTCTTCAATATCTTGACAGTATTTTTCTCACTCTTTTCCCTGACGATGATTGTCCCTTTCCTGAATGTATTGTTCAGTCAGGATCGCAATTATAAGTTACAGGAGTGGTCGCTGTCGGTGAAGGTGTTGTTGAATAACCTGAATTATTACCTTGGAGATTTTGTGGTGCAGCATGGTCAGCTGGAGGCTTTGTCGTTTATCAGTCTGCTGGTAGTGATCATGTTTTTACTGAAGAACTTTACGCGTTACATGGCGATGTATTATCTGGTGCCGATTCGTAATGGTGTGGTGCGTGATATTCGTCGTGATGTGTATGGGAAGATTCTTTCGCTGCCTGTTGGTTATTTCACCGATGAGCGAAAAGGAGATATCATGGCGCGGGTGACGAACGATGTGCAGGAAGTTGAGTGGGGAATTATGAATTCACTGGAGGCTGCGTTCAGAGAGCCGTTGAATATTATCATCTTCCTGGTGACGATGTTTACGATGAGTCCGGAGTTGACAACGTTTGTGTTGGTGTTGCTCCCGATTGCGGGTCTGGCGATTGGTCGTGTGGGAAAGAGTCTGAAGAAAAAATCATCGCTTGCACAGGGGAAGATGGGTCAGCTCCTGAGTAATCTGGAGGAGTCGCTGGGTGGCTTGCGGATTATTCATGCGTTCACAGCGGAGGAGAAATCAGAGAAACGTTTCGGAGAAATCAATCAGCAGCTTTTCCGGATGAATAATAAAATCGGTCGTCGTCGTGATCTGGCTTCTCCGTTGAGTGAGTTCCTCGGTGCAGTGGTGCTGACGATTGTGATGTATTTCGGTGGTCGTCTGGTCTTGGGTCCGGATAGTAGTCTGGAACCTTCAGAGTTCATTGCGTTTATTGCGATTTTTTCTCAACTTATTCCTCCTGCAAAGTCAATGACAACGGCCTGGTACAATATTCAGAAAGGGCTGGCTTCGTCAGAGCGTATCTATCATATTCTGGATGCTCCGGTGGCAGTGAAGGATCCGGAAAATCCAAAGGACTTACCTTCGTTTCAATCGCAGGTGCATTTTGATCATCTCTCTTTTGCTTACCGGAAGGGCGATGATGGCTATGTCTTGAAGGATATTGATCTGGTATTGCCGTACGGGAAAACTATTGCGCTGGTTGGACAATCAGGTTCCGGTAAAACCACATTGGCGGATATGCTTCCCCGTTATTATGATCCGGATAAAGGTGCTGTGCGCATTGATGGAGTTGATTTGCGTGAGCTGCGTATAAAAGATCTTCGTAAGTTGATTGGCGTGGTGACGCAGGAATCTATTTTGTTCAATGATTCGGTGTTTAACAATATCGCTTTCGGGGTGGATCATGCTACAGAGGAACAGGTGATCGAGGCGGCGAAGATTGCGAATGCACATGATTTTATTTCAGCAATGCCGGAAGGGTATCATACCAATATCGGCGACCGTGGCGGAAAATTGAGTGGAGGTCAGCGTCAACGTTTGAGTATTGCACGTGCAGTGCTGAAAAACCCTCCGATACTTATTCTCGATGAAGCAACTTCTGCGCTCGATACAGAGTCGGAACGTCTGGTACAAGATGCGCTGACTCATCTGATGCGTAACCGGACTACTCTGGTAATCGCTCACCGTTTGTCGACTATCGTGCATGCGGATGAGATCATAGTGATGCACAAAGGAGAAATTATCGAGCGGGGAACGCATCAGGAGTTGCTGGAGAAAGGCGGGTACTATAAACGACTATCTGATATCCAGACTTTCCAGTAACGTTACTTTGAAGTCCGTAATTCCGTCATGAAAATTTACACATTATATGTACTTTCGTAGCCAAACCGTATAGCCATGATTCAAAACATACGTTTTACACCGATTGATGCTGTTGCGACAGAGGAAAAAATTGTGCGTTTGACTAAACGTTCAATAAAGAATGAATCCAAGATGTTCGCACTGAAGCTGGCCATTAGTATGATGGACCTAACCACACTGGAGGCAAAAGATACTCCCGGTAAGGTGCGTCAGCTTTGTGCAAAGGCTATTCGTCCGTACGAAGCAATGCCTGATTTACCTTCAGCGGCTGCGGTTTGTGTGTATCCAAATATGGTGCGTGTGGCGAAGGAAGCGTTGGGCAACAGTGGTGTGAAAGTGGCTGCGGTGGCGACTGCTTTCCCGAGTGGCATGAGTTCGCGTAAAGTAAAAATTGATGAAACGAAGTATGCGGTGAATGAAGGTGCAGATGAAATCGATATGGTGATTTCACGCGGACACTTCCTTGCCGGCGAATATAATTTTGTGTTTGATGAGATCGCTGCGGTGAAGGAGGCTTGTGGTGATGCACACCTGAAAGTAATTCTGGAAACAGGTGAATTAAGTACGTATGATAATGTTCGCCTGGCTTCGGATATCGCGATGTATGCCGGTGCTGATTTTATAAAAACATCTACAGGTAAAATTCAGCCCGCTGCTACCTTGCCTGTTACACTCGTAATGCTGGAGGCAATCCGCGACTTCTATTATAAAGAAGGTAAAATGATCGGCATGAAACCGGCCGGTGGAATCAGTACAGCAAAACTGGCTATTCAATACCTCGTAGTGCTTCGTGAAACACTCGGCGAAGCATGGATGAACCCGGATTATTTCCGCTTTGGCGCTTCTTCACTGGCCAATGATCTCCTGATGCAAATTGTGAAAGGTGAAACAGGCGTTTACCAGAGTGGAGATTATTTCTCGAAGGATTAATTCGCGGAATAATATTACTTCATCCGTGATAACCGGTAGAGTATTTCCTGCATCTTTTCATTTTCACTCAAGAGTCTGGCATAGTTGCAATCGCTGCCAATGGTTTTTTCGATGAGTAATGCAGTTATGGATTTTCGTTCATCGGCTGTAAATTGAATCAGATCATCCTCTATGAATAAATACTGGCTTAGCTGTTCCAATGCGTTTATTTTATCAGCCTTTAGTGCAGGCAATAGTCCGGAAGTGAGCAGACATGCTTTACAATGTGCCATGAACCGTCCGATATCTCCTTTATAACGTTTGCGTATATGGGAAGTAATGGCCTGACTGAGTCCTGCAGTGTCAAATTTTTGCTTTAACCCAGATTCACTTCCCGGAAGGAGATAAACCATTTCATCTTCTACCAGTTGCAGCAATACTTTTACCGGTGATTTTTTGCCGGGTTGTGCCAACATTGTTTTCCAATGTTCTGCAGCCAGTTGTTGAAGTTTCTTTTGGAGTGGCCGATACCCTAAACGATAGTAAAACCAGAAAGCGCCCGTTTCAATTCCTTCGGGGTTATCACGTCCGATCTGATAAGGTTCTGCAACAAAGTAGGCCGGATTGAATTGTTGGTAGTATACACGCTTGAGTTGTGCAAAGAACCAGGCCGACTCTCCTCCGCGGAAACTTGGAAATACATTAATGCCGATTTTGGCCATCTTGCCCATTAACCAGGCTCCACCATAGGCGTAAGGGAGTCCGTTTTTGAAGGCCATAAATCCGATGTAGGCATCAATCGGATTGCGTCGCTCGGGTTGCATGCCCTGTAATACAATTTCCATTCCTCTGCCAACATGGTAAACATGCAGATCATTGATGTCGGCATAAGTTCCGGGATCGGTTTCGCGGTAGAGACTGAGCAATTGTAACCGTACAGCAGTAATGTATTGTTGCTTCTCTTCGTTGGTCAGTTTCTTTTCTTCAGGTAAAGCATCCTGTAGTATGGCGTGGAGATCTGTTTTGCGCACAAGCCCGTCTTGGTGTAAGAATATTGCGGGTCGTGGCACTTTGATGTTCGATCTGCAAGGAACTAGGGTTGTATCTATTTCGACGTATAGTTGGAGTCGGTCGAACAGCGAATCCCGTTGGCGGAAATGCAGTTGTTCGTTGCTGAAAAGAGTGAGGATGAGTTTTAACTGATGGTAACGGTCGTGGCTTGCCGAAGTTTGTAACCATTCCTCTGCAGTAGCATATCCATGGTCGGTGTAATGTTCGCGGATGGAGGCGGGTAACAGGGAAAGCAGATGGGCATATACTTCTTCCACATCACCTCCAAAGGAGTCAAAGCAGATGGCCGTTGGATATTGATGGTGCAGCCAGTTTACCAGATCATAGCTGAAGCAACCAATAATAGTGGTACCGATTATTCCCGTGTTTTCGAAAATACGTTGGGTGGAACTGCTTTGTTTGCGTAATATTCGTTGAATGGCATTATTGCATTTTTCCTGGCATTGTTCGGCCAGCTGTAAAATCTCTTCGTTCTCAGGATATGCTCTGATGAATAAAAGTAATTCATGTAATTCGAACAACTCTTTAGCGGTGGCCTTTGCCGGGTTCAATTCACTTTTCAGCAGACGTTTTTTTTCAGCCATTGCAGCAGCATCATATATTGTCCGAAGTGATTGAAGGGTGTGGAGGGCTTTCTTCATAACTGCTGTGAATTTAATTAAACAACAGTTCAAACGGAAATCATCAGTAAAAAATCATAAAAAAAGCGTACCGGAGTGAACCGATACGCTTTCAAATTTATTTCACGAATATCAGTTGCCTGCTATCTTCATTTTTTCAAAAGTGCGGTCGTCAAATGATTCGAGCGCTTTGGTGAGGAAGGGGTTGATATCGTTAATGACGTAGTAATAGGCAGTCGTGTTCCACAAGTCTCGTGCGACAAGTGCTTTGAGCTGTGTTTTGATCAGTCTTTCGGATTTTTTAATTCCTTCTTCGTTACGCTTCACCGATTTCTTCTCGGCATAGGCATAGAATTTATTGAGAAAATCTTCCGTTAACACGAAGTTTTTCTTGAAGGCATACATGTCAGGATATTGTGCTTTTAGGGCTGTCCTGTTCTCGTCAACATAGCTAAGTGTGTAATCATTGATAACACCATTTCTGCGCAGGTCATCATAGTAACTGCTGCTCTGATTGGTGTCGAGTGGAACAAATACATCCGGCATGATTCCTCCGCCACCAAATACTGTGCGGCCTCCATTGGTGCTGTATTTTAATGAATCGTTGAAACGGATACTGTCTGCATGGTATAATTCACCGTGCTCATAGCGTTTGCTGATATCCATTTCATAATTCTCATCACCTGCTTCGTAAGGCTTCTGGATGCAACGTCCGCTTGGTGTGTAGTAACGGGCAATGGTTAAGCGTACGGCAGAACCGTCAGGAAGCGGATAAGGCTTTTGTACGAGTCCTTTGGCGAAGGTGCGTCGGCCGATTACCAGTCCGCGATCCCAGTCCTGAATAGCGCCGGTTACGATTTCACTCGCTGATGCGGAATTTTCATCTACCAGTACTACCAGTCGTCCTTTTTCCCATCCTCCCGTGTTGGTGGAGTAGGATTCCTGTCGTGGATTGTTACGTCCTTCGGTGTAAACAATTTTTTTACCCAGAGTCAGAAACTCATCGGCCAATTCTATTGCACGGTTGAGATATCCACCTCCGTTTCCGCTGAGGTCAAGTACCAGACTTTGGATTTGTTTTTCTTCTTTGAGTTTGCGGAGTGCTTCACGGAATTCATCTACCGTGCTGTCAGCAAATCTTGAAATCTTGATATAGCCAACTCCGGGTGCTGCTTCATAGCTCGCCTCTACACTGAACAGCGGAATTTTATCTCGGGTGATGTTGAAGGTCATAAGGCCACTTACGCCGCGTCGATAGATGCCCACTTTTACCTTGGTGCCTTTATCGCCTCTCAGTTTCTTGAGGACATCGTTATTTTTAATTCCGATACTCGCAACAGTAGAGTCGTTGATGTTTACAATACGGTCACCTGCACGGATACCCAGTTTTTCTGATGGTCCGCCGGGTATTGTGGAGGTAACCATAATTGTATCGTCGAGAATATTGAACTGAATTCCTACTCCTTCAAATTTTCCTACCAATGGTTCGTTGGTTTCTTTGAGTTCCTCTGCAGCAATATATACCGAGTGTGGATCCAGTTCTTTCAATAAAGCACGAATGGCGTCTTCCGTGATTTTCTTCTGATCAACAGAATCGACATAGGCATAACTTACTACGTTCAGCAATGCATCCAGTTTTTGAGCCTGTGGATTTTCCTGTGATTTTGCAGGATTTAACAAACTCAAACTTATTGCGGTCGTCAATGCAATCTGCTTCCAGCTTCTTTTCATCATGAGTATTTAAAGGTATTTCGGTGTTTAACAGAGACGGAAAATCTCCGTTTTTATTGTACGTGGTTTAACCGTTATGGTTCGGTTATGCAATAATACAAAGGCCACCACAAACTAATGATTGTGATGGCCTCTTTTCTTACAGGAATAATGCACCTGCAATTGTCAGTATTTTGTCAGCATGGATTACTTATTCCTTGCCATCAGCATGAGGTGCCAGGTTCTCCAGATCTCTGTCAAAGAGATACATACCACCTTTGTCACCGCCAATTAGCTTTAGTTTGTCCAGTAAAGTACGTGCCAGACGCTCTTCTTCAATCTGTTCGGCAACGTACCATTGCAGGAAGTTGTGGGTCGTGTAGTCCTTTTCAGAGAGGCAGTTTTCCACCAGTTTGTTGATCTCTGTACTCACCTTAACTTCATGTTTGAGGAGCTGTTCAAATACTTCATTTACTCCTTTGAAGTTGGTGGGTGGACTTTTTAATGCCGGGATCTGGGCTGCTCCGCCACGCTCATTCACAAACTTGATTAATTTAAGCATGTGTAAACGCTCTTCATCACTGTGACGGTAAAGGAAGGCGGAAACTCCATTGTAGCCTGTACGTTCAGCCCATGAAGCCATGGCGAGGTAAAATTGTGAGGAATCTGCTTCGAGATCGATTTGCTGATTGAGCAGCTTTTCTATTTTTTTTGAGATCATGATGATACTTTTTTTGACACATATTGGATTTTGTGCCGTTTCATTTCAATAACAAAGTTAAGTATAAAAGAGTTTAGGCCGGTTGTTAAAGTGTGAAAAGCCGGAGTGTTGGTTTTTCCTCGGAGAGGCAGGCAAATGATAGAATAGCAGCGTCTGTTTGAAGACTGTTTACCTGTATTTTTTGTTGTAAAACGGTGACCTGTTCGTGGGTGGTGTCTAAGTCAATTAGGTTGGAAACTAAGCCGGTTCCTATTGCTTTGAGTATGGCTTCTTTGCGGGTCCAGGTGGTGAAAAAGCCGGTATCGTCCTTCGCAGTTTCCTGTTCCGCTTTGTGATAATGAATGTCGGCAATTACACGGAATGGTCCGGATGGACGAATTTTTTCAATGTCGATTCCTCCGGGATATGGTCCAAAGTAAAATGCGATTTCCTTGCCTGACCTGCTCATGTTGAAATGAAACGGCGCATTGTCGATTTCCGGTTTGCCGAAAGGATTCAACGTGAACTGTAGTTCGTTGGAGGGCCTTTGTAAAAAATGTCCGACCAGACGGCGCAGCAGTGCTCTTCTGTACAGGTATGCAGTACGGTCTTCTTCTTTGCGAAAGAGAATAGACTTTTGAAGCTCTTCCGGTAGCAGTTCAAGATCTTCCGGTAACTTTTCCGGTACACTGGTGAGGCAGAGCAAAATTTCTCTGCCAGGGTCCTGCTCGTAAACAGTGCCGCTTTCCGGAGTGAAGCGTACTAACGGCATCGCATTAACGAATAACCTGTTCGAGGTAGCGGTGAACTACTTTTCCTAATGTGTCTACATTGGGTTCCCAGAAGATGGAGTTATGGTCGCCGCTGACATATTCAACATGTACTTTTCCTTTTGTGAAATGTGACCATCCGAGATCTTCGTCAAACTCGTTGTTGTAGTATCCTTCTTTGGCACGGATTAGCAGTATATCGCCGTCGAAATCATGGATTTTGTACGACATTAACGCATCATGGCAGGCTTCTTCAATGCGTCGGAAATATGCAGCCGATTCATCACCGATGATTTCTGCCATCTTGTGTTTTTCAAGCCATGATTCAATGTCGTTGTTGCGTTGTTGCATTTTACGACGCGCTTCAAAGTATTTGTTTCGTTCTTCTTTGTCGGCTTTGGCGAGTTCAAATGCACGTTTAACCAAACGCTCTGCTTTGAGTTGTGCGTCTACCAGTTGTTTCACTCCGGAGGGAAGGAAGTCTTTCTTCTTTCCGGCATCAATATCAAAGAGGCATACAAATGGTACTTCATGCCCCTGTGATTTCAACTGAATAGCCATCTCATAGGCGAGGTATCCACCGAAGGATCCGCCTGCGAGATAATAAGGTCCCATTGGCTGGAATTTACGAATGGCATCAACATGATAGGCCGCCATCTCTTTCATGTCATGGAAGGGCGTATCTTTTCCATTGAGTCCGTATGCCTGTAAGCCGAAACTGGGTTGTTCATGACTGAGTCGCTGTGCGAGGGCATGATACTTGAATACGTTTCCGCTGATGCCGTGTGCAAAGTAAAGCGCTTTATTATGGCCTGTGTCTTTGAGTGGTACAATCGGATTCCAATGTTCTTCTGTTGCCGGACTAGTATACAATGCACTCAGTTTTCGTACTGTTGGTGAACTGAAAAGTACAGCCAGCGGAAGTTTAATGCCGGTTGCTTTTTCAAGATCTACCATGATTTTTACAGCGAGAATAGAGTGTCCGCCTAACTCAAAGAAATCATCGTCCAGGCGAACATTGGTTATTTCCAGTGTTTCTTCCCAAAGCTGTTTGATGAGTGATTGGGTCTGGCTAAGCTCTTCAATAGCAGACGAATCTTTATTCACCCTGGTAATCTCTCCGGGTTTTGGTAATGCATTTCTGTTGATCTTTCCGTTAGGTGTAAGCGGAAAGGCATCCATCATCTTCCAGGCGCCGGGGATCATATAGTCAGGCAGTGATTGTGCCATAACTTTACGGCATGACTGTACAATACTGTCTTCTGTCTGATCCGGATCGGTGGGAATAAACCAAACTACCAGTGTGTTTTGTCCGCTTTTATCCGGCACAGCCATCACTACAGATTGTTTGATTTCTTTGCAGGCGTTTAATGCGGTTTCTATTTCTCCCAGCTCAATGCGATATCCTCTCACTTTGACCTGATAATCGAAACGGTTGAGGAAGTAAAATCTTCCGCTGGCATCCATCAACACTCGGTCACCGGTACGGTAGGCAATACCGTTTCCGTCAGGTGAGGGAATGAATTTTTCTGCGTTTAATTCGGGACGGTTCAGATATCCTGCCGCTACTCCTGCTCCGCTGATCCATAGTTCTCCGGATACACCTATCGGACAGGCGGCACCGTTAGTGTCACGGATGAATAGTTTGGTGTTGGCTACAGGTCGTCCGATACTCATAATTCCGTTTCTGTTACGGGATAACGTATCGCGGCTGACGAGTGAAATGGTTGACCAGATGGTTGTTTCTGTCGGCCCGTAGAGATTCCAGATTTCACGGGTGCAGGATAGAAGTTTTTCAGCTAGCTCTTTGCGTAAAGCCTCTCCGCCGCAGAGTACTGCCAAATCCTGTTTTCCTCTCCAACCTCCCATGAAAAGTAATTCATAGGTGGCAGGTGTAGCTTGTAGAAAACGGATGGAGTGTTTTTCGATGTAATTGGCCATCCAACCCGGATCCATGGATTGCTCCTTGGTGGCGATATGTACGCATGCTCCGTGCATGAGTGGCATAAACAGTTCCAGTACAGAGATGTCGAAACTGATGGTGGTGATGGCTAAAAGTCGCTCTTCCCGATCAAGTCCCATGCGTGGTGCAAGATCGTTGAGCAGATTAGTTACTGCTGCATGTCGCACTGCTACGCCTTTGGGCATTCCGGTAGATCCTGAGGTGTATAAAACGTAGGCTAACGATTGTGAATCAACCGGTATTTTGGTATATCCGGTACCGTTAGATTCAGCGATGAGATCTTCGAGATAATAGATTTTTTCTTCAGGGAATCCAAGTTGTTCCTGTAAAGCCCGTGTGATGATTACCATCGGGGCATTGGCGTCGGCTACCATATAATGCAGACGGTCCGTTGGGAATCCTGGATCAAGTGGTACATAGGCACCTCCTGATTTTAAAATACCCAGCAAGACAACCGGTAATTCTGCGATACGTGGTAAACATACTCCTACCAGATTGCCGGGTTTTATTCCCTTTGCCTGTAAACGGCTGGCCCATCGGCTCGATTGTGTCGATAGGTCTTCGTAAGTAAAATGACGAGTGTCCGTGACAATCGCCAGGTGATTTTTCTTGAGTGTAGTAATGGTTTCTTCAACGCATTCATGGATGCCCATTGGCTTTTCCATGAGTTGTGCAGTGAGATTTACATTCTCAATGAAGTCTTTTTCTTCCTTGGTGAGAATGTCAAAACTGCCGATTGCCGCATCTGGATTTTCAACTATGTTTTCCATCAAGCGGATGTATTCCTGCATGCGCATCCGCATGATATCTGCATCGAACAAATCGTTGTTGAAAGTACATTCGAGTACCAGCTGGTCGCCTTGTCCGGAGGCATTCAGGAATATTTCAAAGTTTTCGAAGAAGCGTGGATTGGTGCTAACATTGAACTTACATCCTTCAAACTGGAATCCTTCGGTGAAACCGATGTCGACATTCATCACTACC
>JBIIRF010000017.1:0-14751 GCA_044341715.1 Bacteroidia bacterium
ATCCGCTCTTCGCCATTTCGATAGAATTATCAACCTGTTGCAATTTTAATTTTGCCTGCGAAACACGTGCGCTCTTTTGCAATCCATCCCAAATTGGAATGGTAAGTTTTGCGCCGATGACAGCCGTCGGAAACCAACGTAAACCGGTATCGAAAATATCAAAATCTGAACGGGAGTTGTTGTAGCTGAAACTTCCGAAAGCAACCAGACTCGGCAGATACGTCGACTTATAACGTTTCATATCGAGCTCCTGCAGTTGGCGTGAAACATTCAATACTTCATACTCCGGACGATTTGCATAATTCACACTATCCGGTAATGCAGCACCTGCCAATGCTGTTTCTTCCAGTTTATCAGATAGCGTAATTTCTTGTCCCATCGGAAAACTCATCTGAAACTTCAGCAAGGAATAACTGATGCTTTTATAGCGATTCATTTTATCCTTCTCCACTTTCAGGTTGTTGGCCGTTAACTCGAGGCGATCAACATCGATCTTCTCTACAAAACCGGCTTGATACAATGCACGTGTATCACTCAGCAATTTATCTACCCGTTGAATATTGGCTTCGATTATTTCCAGTCGTGCATCCGACACCAGTGCTCCGTAATAAGCTTTAGAAACATTTATGGCTACATCTGTACGGGATTGCTTCACCTGCTTCCGGCTAAGTTCCTGATAGGTTCTCGAAGCCTGCAATCCGACCAGATACGATCCATCGAATAAAAGCTGTGAAACACTTACACCGGCTGAAGCAGAGAATTGCTGACCAAACTGAACCGGAAAAAAAGTGCCGGGTTCGCCGCCAAAGAATTCCCCGGGAACAAAGCTCACCGGAATCTTCAGGAAATCGTTCAGCTCAGCACTGGCTTCAATCTGCGGCGTGCCGATTCCAACCAGTTCGTTTACTTTTTTACGGGCAATCTCTTCATCGAGTAAAGCGTTTTTCACCGAATGCTGGTTCACCAGTGCATATTCGATGGCCTTTTTCAGGCTGAAGGTATTGTCCTGTGCACGCAAGCCATGACTGAACATCAGCGCGAGCAACAAAGTCAGGAGTTTTTTCATAGTACTGTATTTAGGGTTGCAAATTTCTGTGTTGAATGTTATGGTATTTGATTCAGATTTCTGAACAGTATTTTTTACCTGCTGAGACGATCATTCAGCCGATGAATTGCAGGTTAAATGAATTATTCTTCATCTTCTTCGAGCTCTTTGATTTTATTGAGGAGTTTATGGCCTTTCAGTGTGCAGATGCCGTGTAGGAAGTGATCCAGCAACTGTACCTGTACATCGTGAATATTGAATTTATCAGGAGGAAAGCAAGTTGGGTTCATGCCGATTTCTACTTCTTCCAAGCGTAACCTGCTAAGTATTTTGGCATTGAAATCTTCTCTGTATAAGCCTTGTTGTCGTCCTTTCTCAAAATTCATCATCACTTGCTCAAAGGCTTTTTCTTCTTTGAATTTGCGGAAAATCTGCCAGGCTTCCGGATGAAAGCGTTGCATATCATAATACATGTTGGGATTACAGCGGGCGAAAGTGGCGCGCATGTAGTCCATGATATGCAGAATTTCTTCGATGGCGTTCTTCGAGGTCTTTACAAAAGCGTCGAATTTTTCGGTGTGATCATTTATAGTGAGTTCCACCAACCGCATCACAATTTTGTTTTTGTCTTCGAAGTGGAGGTATATCGTTTTTTTCGACATGCCGATGTGTCGGGCGATATCGTCCATGGTCACATTCTTGATCCCGAAACGACAAAACAGCTCATCGGCGCCGTGTAATATTCGTTCTTCTGATGGGAGTATGG
The DNA here is from genome assembly GCA_044341715.1 of Bacteroidia bacterium. Classification (GTDB taxonomy): domain Bacteria; phylum Bacteroidota; class Bacteroidia; order AKYH767-A; family OLB10; genus JAJTFW01. The sequence continues at coordinate 1,812 of JBIIRF010000017.1, forward strand.
GCATGGTGGTAATTGGGTCCGCAAAACTACGGAAACTATTTTCATAAAAAACGTTTCCAAAGTGTAATTGTTTTTAATCGGTACAATATTTTATTTAAAAGACTGTAAAACAGCTATTTAATTTACTTTGCCCTTGGGGTTCGTCCAACTAAGACTTTAAAAAAGTAACGAGGTTGCCTGATTACCGGGCTGCAGATCGTTCTTCGGGTTTGATTTCCGGAACAACGGCTGGCGGATTCTCATTCACCGGTTCGATTGGCTCGGGTTGAGTTTCCGGAGTGTTGACCTGTTCGGCTACTAAAGGTGTCTTTGTTTGCTGAGCATCTACATTGGCCTGTTTTTCAATCTCGTACATGCCTTGTTTGATCTCGCTCTGGACACCGTTCATGGCATCTTTGAACTCGCGGATGCCCTTGCCTAAACCCCGGGCCAGACTGGGAATATTCTTTGAGCCGAAAAACATGAGCACAAACAATAGTATGACCAGCAGTTCCCCGCCGCCTAAACTTTCCAGAAAGAGAATGATTCCCGGTAACATGGGGCAAAGGTATGAAGTTTATCTCGGAAAAGTTTATTTAACCAACGCATCAATTTTATTCCCTGTACATCCATTCGGCAAGGTAATATTCAACAGGAAACTTAATGTGGGTGCAATGTCAGTGATGTTGACTAAATCCGTTGAACTTCCTGCGGGAATATTCCATCCGTACCAGTAAAGCGGAACATGTGCATCATACGCATACGGACTTCCATGTGTGGTGCCCTGTGTGCCATCTCCGCCGTATAAACGTTCTGTCCAGCCCGGTGCATATACCAACCATACGTTGCCTGATCGACCGTGGAAATGTCCGTTCTGTATCCTTTGTCGGATCATGTCGTCGTACGATTCCGTTTCCAGATCGCAGGCGGTGAGCCCGAGATAGACTCCCTGTATATGATCTTTTGCGTAGCGTGCAATGGTGGCTTCAATAGCGCAGATATCGTTTTTGTCTGCGAGAATTTTGTCTTCGTGAAGATATACCTGATCGTTAATGAAACACTTTATGTACTCAGGATGTCCATACGTGCTGCTGAGTAAACTTCGCAGACTATCTTCAATACCTGCAGAGGGAACAAAGCCTGCATGTATTTTATGATCCATCATGTGTTTGGGATTTTCCATGCACGCGTGGTCGGCGGTGAGGTATAATAGATACTTGCCTTTGCCTATTCGGTTATCCAGAAACGTTAGTAAGTCGGCCATGTCGCGGTCGAGGCGGATGTAAGTGTCTTCCGTTTCAATGGCGTTGGGTCCGTACTGATGTCCTACATAGTCTGTAGAGCTAAAACTCAGACAAAGAAAATCGGTGATGCTGTCGGCACCCATTTGTTCTCCGAGAATGGCGGCAAGTCCGAAGTCTTTGGTGAGTGTATTTCCGAAAGGTGTGCGTCGCAATAAATCAAAACTTGTTCCTCTGAGTGCAGGAAGATCATGCGGGAATACCGGTTTGGTTTCTCCTCTGAAAAGTGCTTCGTATGGAGAGTCGTCTGGATCACTTTCGGTGTAGTAGTTGATGGGTAATACCGTTTTCCATGGTTGTGAAAGATACTCCTCTGACCACTTCCGTTCATTAAAATCCTGTGCCCATTTTGGTAAACTGTTCATGTACCAGGAACTGCTGATCCAGTTACCGGTTTTTCCATCGAACCAATACGCGGCATCGGCACTTCTTCCAGCAGGGAGAATAGCTCCTCTGTCTTTGAGAGAAATTCCAACAATCTTCGCTTTCATCTGTGTGCTGAGCTGTAACTGGTCGGTGATGGTGGTGGTGAGTAAGCGCGATGGCGACATCATTCCTTCTCTTCCTTCTCCGCCAACTGCAGTTACTTTTTCATCTGATGTGCAGTACACGGTATCGTTGAGTGCAACATCAAACCAGTCGTTACCTGCGATCCCATGCATCGATGGTGTAGCGCCGGTGTAAATACTCGCATGTCCGGGACCTGTATAAGTTGGTGCGTAGTTGTATTGTGTGTTTCTGCAATTGAAACCTTCTTTGAGGATACGTTTAAATCCTGCATTGCCCAGCTTGTTCCAGTAACGGATAATGTAGTCCGGTCGCATCTGATCAACAACAATTCCTACAACAAGTCGGGGACGATTGGTGTTGGGCGTTTGTGCAGATACCTGGGAAATACAGAAGAGGGCGGTGAGCAGCAGTAGTTTTTTCATAGTACAAATGTATCAAATTTGAAACAACTCTTTTAGTTCGGGATTCTCCTGATGAATTTGATTGTTTGAACATGAAATGCAGGGGTGCGATTTGAGTTTTTATGACATGAGTCAATTTTTAAGTTCATTAGTTGGTAACACATGTTACATTGCGTTTTTAAGTGTTGTTTTATGAGTGAAAAACACTTTTTTGTGCTGAGATGAATCATTGGATTTGCTGTAGCTTCAGACTTACTTTTACGTAGAAACAATTAAACAAAAACACATGAACAGACTTGTTTACATTTTGTTAATCTTCGTGGTATTCGGAGGTTGCAAAAAGGATGATGAAACTTCTCCTGCAACGACTGATGAGTTACAACTTCAGCTGAAGTTTACCAACGATGGTGTCCCACTGCAGTTTGATACTATCATGTTTGCCAATGCAGGCGGATATACAACCAGTTTCTCTAGGCTTCAGTTTTATATTTCTTCTGTTCAGCTGATCAAAGCGGATAGTTCGCTGGTGAAAATTTCAGATTATAATTATGTAGATGCCCGTGTTGCTTCAACGCAGCAATTGAAGTTTACTCTTCCTGCGACTGGACATTTTATCGGGATAAAATTATTGCTTGGTCTTGATTCTGCGCATAATGTTTCCAACTCCTTGCCGGCAACTGTGGAGAATATCAATATGGCCTGGCCGGATATGATGGGTGGTGGTTATCATTTTATGAAACTGGAAGGAAGCTTTGTGGATTCAACAGGTACTTATGGATATGCGATGCATGTCGGAAAGAATGCGTATCTGGTGAATTGTATAGTGAGTCATCATTTTGATCTGAATGCGGGTCTCAATTCAAAAGAGCTCGTGATGAACGTGAATGAATGGTTTAAGAATCCGGCAATCTACGATTTCAATGTCGATGGTAATTATTCAATGGGCGTGATGGCGGCAATGACGAAGTTGAAAAATAATGGAACCGATATATTTACATTGCAATGAAAACAAAACTCTTATTGTTTGTACTCTTGGTCGGGTTGATTTATTCCTGTAAAAAGGATCTTAATAATGAAGAAAGCCCCCAGACTACCCCATTGTCACTGACAGTGCCGGAGGGTTTTCCACCATTGATCATTCCGGCTGATAACCCGCTGACGGTTGAAGGAGTGGAGTTGGGTCATCATTTATTCTTTGATCCGATTATGTCGTCAAATGGTTTGAGTTGTGCTTCCTGTCATCATGTGGATAAATCGTATTCTTCGGCTTATCATATAAATCCGCTGGGCGATACGGTGAGTATAATGCCGCATGTGAATCTTGGGTTTAAGAGTAACTTCAGCTGGACAGGCCGTTTCTCTACTACTGAGCAAGTTTGTATGGGGGATTTTGAACCGGAGTTTTTCAATACCAATATGGATACGCTGCGTCGCCGCTTGTCGAATAGTTCTAAATACCAGAATATGTTTTTCCGGTCGTTTGGCGACAATAATTTCTCTGCCATGTCAGATGTTGAGCTAAAAAACTATATCGTTAAATCAATTGGGCAATACCTGCGTACCATGATCAGCTTTAATTCAAGGTTCGATCAGTATTTAAGGCATGAGATCAACTTGTCGCAGGAGGAGTTTACGGGATTGGCGATTTTTTATACGGAGCAGGGCGATTGCTTCCATTGTCACGATGCACCGTTGATGACATCGAATATGGTGACGAATAATGGTCTCGATAGTCTGCCGTTGGGATATGACCGGGGATTGTACAATTTTACCGGTGCGGTGAAGGATGATGGGAAATTTTTAATCCCCACCTTGCGCAATATTGAACTTACTGCTCCTTATATGCACGATGGAAGATTTAAAACCCTCGAGGAAGTTGTGGAATTTTATAATAGCGGTGTTCATCAGAATTCACCTAATATCGATCCGATCATGACAAAGTCGGCTAAAGTATTTGGGTTGATGTTGACACCTTATGAAAAACAATGTCTGGTGAAATTTTTAAAATCATTTACGGATACAACCTTTGTCAATAATCCGGCTTTTCAGAATCCATTGTAAGAAACTGTTACTAACGTTGAAGGGTTACCGTAAATTGGTAACCCTTCCTTATTTTCTGCAATGTTGGATGATTATCCAATAGTCATCGGCACATCCATTAAAAGAATTTCTGCATCACTGTTTGCTTGGATTTCAATTTTGTCAGTTTCCCAGATTCCAAACCCGTCTCTGGCTTCAAGTGGTTGTCCGTTGATGGTCATCGTTCCCTTTAACAAAAAGGCATATACACCATTGCCTTCCCGTTTTATCGTATAATTGGTAGTTTTTCCCGCATCAAATTGTCCGAGATGAAACCATGCGTCCTGATGGATCCATACGCCGGCATCCTCTGCACTGGGAGATAAAATCTGCTGGAGTTGGTTGTGTCGGTCAGCCGCATTTAATGTGATCTGATCATACCTTGGTGTTACATTCTTCTTGTTCGGGAATAGCCATATCTGCAGGAATTTTACTTCCTTGTCTTTGTTCTTGTTGTATTCACTGTGCTGTATTCCGGTACCTGCGCTCATCACCTGAATATCGCCGTGTTTGATTACAGTTACATTTCCCATGCTGTCTTTGTGTTCCAGATCGCCGGAGAGTGGAATGGAAATGATTTCCATGTTATCGTGCGGATGGGTGCCGAATCCCATTCCCGGATGTACAGTGTCGTCGTTCAGTACGCGCAGGACGCCAAAATGCATACGGTCCGGATTATAATAGTTGGCGAAACTGAAACTGTGTTTGGAATCGAGCCAGCCGTGATTGGCGTGGCCGCGTGTTCCGGCTTTGTGTAAGATGGTATTTGCCATAATGGTTGATTTTTCTACCGGCAGATGGTTGAATCCGAGTATTTCGAGCTCTTTCAGTTCGTCAATATTGTTTTTTACAACATGACCCAGTGCAGCAGAGGCGGCGAACATTCCGGTTCCGAGCAGTCCTTTTTTGAGAAATGATTTTCGGTTCATATTCTTTCGGTTTGGTGATACAAAGGTAATAGTATCTGGCAATCGCTTCCAATAACCTGGATTAAGTGAAAAAATTGATCAGGGTTAAGAATTCCGGTTTTACGGCTCCTCTTTTCGGGCAATCATGCGGGATAAAAACTCGGGGGTGACGCCAATATAGGAGGCTATCTGCTTCTGAGAGATGTGTTCAAGTATTCCGGCATAGCGTTCACAGAATCGTTGGTAGCGGTCCTGTGCGCTGAGACTGAGATTGTCAATGATCCGTTGCTGGTTGCTGACAAGTGCGTTCTCTGTGAGGATCCGAAAGAATCGCTCGAGTTTGGGAAGGAGAATGAAGAGTTCTTCCTGATCATGTCGACTGAGTAGCTGTACAGTGGCGTTGGAAGTGGTTTCGATGAAAAGTTGTCCGGGTTGTGCGGTGATGAGGCTGTACATATCAGCAATCCACCATCCTTGTGGGGCAAATACAATGTTGTGTTCGGTGCCGTCTTTGTCGATGGTGTAGCCGCGCAGACATCCTGACTTGACAAAGTAACTATGCTTGCAGATGTCTCCTTCCTGTAGCAATAGTTGTTTGCGCTTAAATGTCTTCTCTGCAATCCGCCGGCTGATGAGTTCCTGTTCTTCAGCAGTGAGTTGAATGTAGCGCGAAATATTGTTGAAGAGTGCTTCCACCGGATTTGCTTTACCTGCCCGAAGATAATTTATTCTTTGTAGAGGTTGAATGATTTGAAGATGGTAAATACAAATTGCGGACGATAATCCGATTCATACATCTGCCACATATAGGCCGCTTCTGCTCTGAATCCCGGATCGAAGTAGTAACCGACACCTGCCTGAAAACGGTTTCGGTCGAAGGTGGGTGGTTTGTTGTTGAGGAAAATTTCGTTGTTGAGTCCGATGTACACCGTTTTCTTTTCGATCTGCCGGTGATTCAGTGGGACTTGTACCGAGAACTGATATCTCCACCGGAATACGAAGCGTTCGTAAAAGAATCGTTGTTCAATGCGGTACCGGTGTTGAAGATAAAATCGCCCGACTTGTTGCTTGAATAGGAGCTGTTGGTGTAAGCGTCGTTCATCAAAAGTTTTTTTTACTTCAGTGACCGGATTATACGAAGCCTGATGACTAAATGCTGCTCCGGCGCTGATGAATACTTTATCTGGGACAAGCGAGTAAGTGAAGAGTGTTCGTAGTAGTGTTTGTTCGTAGTCGCTGAAGGGTTTGAAGTATCGAAACTGAAAATCATTTTGCATGCTGAATCGTTTGCTGAAGTTCAATTGCGGATTCAGGCTGATCCAGTTACCAACAGGTGATTCCTGTGCATGTGCTAGTTGTAATCCGAAGAGGATTAAAAGCAGCAGTTGATATGGATAATTGCGTTTCATTTTTGTAACAGCCAGGCCGCCCAGAATGCAAGCAGGCAGGCAATAAGGCTAAGAAAAATATACGCAGCTGCAAGAAAATAGTTGCCTTCTCTGAAGAGCTCAAATGTCTCGAGGGTGAAGGTGGAGAAGGTGCTGAGTCCACCGCAGAATCCTACTCCCAGTAAAAGTCGCTGTTGTTCGAATTGTCCGGGTTTAAGCAGGAGAAGGGCAGAGAGAAATCCGAGTATGGCTGATGCAAGTATATTGGCCATCAACGTATGCCAGGGAATGGTGGAGATGAAATGACGTTGGAAGGCGATTCCGAGCAGATATCTGGCTACACTGCCGAGTCCGCCGCCGAGAAATACGAGTACGATGTTATTCATGTCCGTGTGCAACTTTTACAGGTACAGGTGTGAAATGGCGCATGGCGGTTGCGAAGATCATTCCGAGTATGAATCCAAGTAATCCTCCGCATAACACATCGAGTGGATAATGGACACCCATATAAATTCTGCTGTACATGTTGATGAGGGCAAAGGCGATGAGTTCGAGTCGTAGATCTTTATAGCCTTTGGGGAGGAGTAAGATGATGAAGGTGGCGATGGCTACGCTGTTGGCGGCGTGTGAACTTACGAAGCCATATTTTCCTCCGCAGGTGTTGTAAACAAGATGAATGAATTCCTGTAATCCTTCCTGATGGCAGGGGCGTAGTCGTTCAGTAGCGAATTTGAGGAGTGTGGATATTTGATCGCTGGCTGTAATCAGCAGGACAATGGCAGGAAGAAGGATGAGTGTTTTTTTGCTGTAATTGCGGTAGAGAACATAGAGCAACCATGCATAAAAAGGAATCCAGGTCCACTTTTGTGCGGCCCAGTAAAAAATAAAATCAAGGATCGGATCATTCGCCCCGTTAATGGCCAATAATAACCGGGTGTCGGTTTGCTGAAGCCAGTCGGGGAGGAGCATCATTATTCTCTGGATAAAAATGAACGTTCATTCATCTGATCCCAAAGCTCATCCTTGAGTTGTTGTATGCCTTTGTTGCTGACACTGGAGATGAAGAGTACCGGTACAGGTGTGCCGTCGCTTTGTTTGTCGGTGGGTATCTCTTTGCGTAATGCTTCTTCCAACTCTGCGTCGATCATGTCGCATTTGCTGATGGCGATGACACGGCGTTTGTCGAGCAACTCCGGATTGTGTAAACGTAATTCGTTAACGAGAATATCATATTCCTTGCGGAGATCGCCGGTATCAACAGGGATCATGAAAAGCAGTACAGAGTTACGTTCGATGTGTCGGAGGAATCGGGAGCCGAGTCCTTTTCCGGCATGTGCGCCTTCGATGATTCCGGGAATGTCGGCCATGACAAATGATTTGTTGTCGCGGTATCTGACCATGCCCAGGTTGGGGACAATCGTGGTAAATGGATAATCGGCAATTTCCGGTTTGGCAGCGGATACTACCGAGAGTAAAGTGCTCTTACCGGCATTGGGGAATCCAACCAGTCCGACATCAGCAAGTAATTTTAATTCGAGGATTTTCCATTCTTCGAGTCCGGGTTCGCCGGGTTGTGCGAACCGTGGCGTTTGCATGGTGGCCGACTTGAAGAACGCATTTCCTTTTCCTCCTCTGCCTCCGGGCACCAGAATTTCTTCTTGTCCGTCAACTTCAATCTCAAAATGTTTCTCTCCGGTTTCTGCATCTCGCGCAACTGTTCCGATTGGTACTTCGAGGATGATATCTTCTCCATCGGCACCGGTTTTCAGCGAACTTGATCCGCCGACTCCGGGTTCAGCAATTACATGTTTGCGGTATTTCAAATGAAGCAAGGTCCACAACTGTGCATTGCCTCGTACAACGATATTACCACCATGACCGCCATCGCCACCGTCGGGTCCACCTTTCGCCGTGAGTTTATCACGATGCAGATGCACGGATCCTGCTCCGCCCGCCCCACTACGGCAGCAGATTTTTACATAATCAACAAAATTGGATCCCGACATGGTAACTGGTTTTATTAAGCGTTGGTATCAATGGCAGCGCAAAGGCGACTGAAGATTTCTTCGATCGTTCCGATGCCATCAATGCCGGTATATTTTTGCTGAGCCTGATAGTAATCTCTTACTGGCTCCGTTTCATTTCTGTAAACATCGATGCGTTTCTGAATCACTGCCGGATCCTGGTCATCAGCACGACCTGAATCCTTACCGCGGAGAAGCAATCGTTTTTTCAACTCCTCTTCCTCAACTTCGAGCGCGAGCATGAGCGTAATCGATGTGCCTTTCGATTCGAGGAATTTATCCAGCGCCGCCGCCTGTGCAGGAGTGCGCGGGAAGCCATCGAAGATATATCCTTTAGCATCCGGCGATTTATCAGCTTCCGATTCGAGCATACGAATGGTTACTTCATCCGGCACCAATTGGCCCTGATCGATATAACTTTTCGCCAGTGTGCCCAGTTCGGTTCCGCCTTTGATGTTCGCGCGGAAGATGTCACCCGTACTCAGGTGAACCAGATTATATTTTTCAATCAGCTTTGCACTTTGTGTGCCCTTGCCGGCTCCCGGAGGACCGAAGAGAACGATGTTCAACATAGGTAGTTAAGATTTCAGTTGGTAGATATCGGCCAGGTTGCGTCCCAGACCGTCGTAATCGAGTCCGTACCCTACAACAAATGCAGGAGGAATCTCAAAGCCGACATAATCAGGTTGCAGATTGTGTTTCAAAGCAGCCGGTTTGAAGAGGATAGTAGCGAATTTCAGACTCGCAGGATTTTTTTTGCGGATTTCTTCGATCAGATAAACGGCCGTATCACCCGTATCGATGATGTCCTCCACAATAATCACATCACGACCGGTGAGATCGTCGTTCAATCCCATCACATTTTTCACAGCACCACTGCTGGAGGTACCCTGATAGGAACTCACCCTGATAAACCCGATTTCGCAGGCACTATGAATATGGCGCAGCAAATCAGCCATGAAGATAACCGAACCGTTCAGTACACCAATAAGTAATGGTTTCTTACCGGCATATTCCGCGTTGATTAATGCACCCATTTCAGCTACCCGCTGTTGTATCTGCGCAGCAGTGATAAATGGAGTAAAGATTTTGTCGTGAACCTGTACGTCAGCCATAGAGGGGGCAAAATTAGCGAAAAAAGAGGGAGGAAGGTAGTGGTGTATGATTCTGTAAATTAGCCAATTAGCTAATTAGCGAATTAGCAAATTTGAAAATGTGTGGATTAGGCTATGGATTCGTTCGAATTCAAGCTGTGTTCCTTAGTCGAGGTTTTCTGCCTAGAACAAATCCGTGCAAATCCGAACGACCCGCTTTATCCGCGTTCCTTTCTCTCATCTGAAGGGAACACAGATTAAACGGATTTAGCGGGTTTTCGCGGATGCATTTCTGCTGAAAATTCAGACCTGCCCTCATTCGCTAATTTGCTAATTGACTCATTCGCTAATTCGGTAATTAGTTGATTGTCAAAGTTTAGCATTGTTAAACATTTGTATCCGTTTAAAAACGACTAGGCAAGTGGAATCTGCTATTTTTGCACCGATGAGTTTACAATTTGCAGGTCAACATTTCCGGCTGGGTATTCTGGGCGGTGGACAATTGGGTCGTATGCTGATTCAGGAGGCGGTGAATCTGAATGTGAGTGTTTCGGTGATGGATCCGGATGCGAATGCGCCTTGCCGGTTTCTTTGTGAACGGTTTACGCATGCTGATTTTAAATCGGAGGAGGATGTGTATCGTTTTGGGAAGGAATGTAGTCTGCTGACAGTGGAAATTGAGCATGTGAATACGCATGCACTGCTTCGTCTGGAGGCGGAGGGTATTCCGGTGTATCCGCAGCCGCAGTTGTTGATGATGGTGCAGGATAAAGGGTTGCAAAAGGAGTTTTATGTTTCGCATGGAATACCTACGGCAAACTTTGTGATGGTGAAGGATAAAACGGAATTGGCTTCTATGAGTGGTCATTTGCCCGGAATGTTGAAGCTGCGTAAAGGCGGTTACGATGGAAAGGGAGTGATGAAACTGAAGTCGGCGGAGGATATCTCGAATGCGTTTGATGGTGCTTGTGTGCTGGAGGAGATGATCGATTTCGCTATGGAGATTTCGGTGATCGTTTCGCGGAATCGGTTGGGGGAGATCAGCCATTTTCCGGTGGTGGAGATGGAGTTTAATCCGGAGGCCAATCTGGTGGAGTTTCTATGTAGTCCGGCGCGTGTGGCGAAGGAAATTGAGGAGAAAGCGATTGCGATTGCGCGCAAGGTGATTGATAAAATGGGATTGGTGGGTCTGCTGGCGGTGGAGATGTTTGTGACGAAGCAGGGAGATGTGCTGGTGAATGAGGTGGCGCCGCGTCCGCATAATAGCGGGCATCAAACCATCGAGGGAAATGTGACTTCTCAGTATGCTCAGCACCTGCGGGCTATACTCGGACTCCCTCCTGGTGATACTTCTTCGGTTAGGCCGGCCGTTATGATCAATCTGCTGGGTGAAGCAGGACATACCGGCGAAGCACATTATCTCGGTATTGAGGAGGTGATGTCGTGGCCGGGGGTGTATGTGCATCTTTACGGAAAGAAAATTACCAAGCCTTTTCGTAAAATGGGACACGTAACCATTACCGCTGATCATCTCGATGAGGCGATCCGGATTGCCAGAAAGGTGCAAAGTACCCTTCGTGTTGTGAGTGATGTTGCAGTGGCGAAGTAGAAGTTGTTGCTGAAGAGTGCTGACTGCAATGGAGTCCGGCAGAGTGAAAAATCTTCTCTAATTTCGTACATTCAAAATTATTAACGAATAAACTTAAACATAGTATAGCAGATGGCTTTAGTAGGAATTATCATGGGCAGCGACAGTGATTTGCCTGTTATGAAAGATGCAGCGGATGTGTTGGAAGTCCTTGGTGTTTCCTATGAGATGACCATCGTTTCGGCGCATCGTACGCCTGAACGGATGTTTACCTATGCGCGTGAAGCAGCAGGACGCGGTATTCGTGTGATCATTGCCGGTGCAGGTGGTGCAGCGCATCTTCCGGGTATGACTGCTTCTGTGACTCCGCTACCGGTGATCGGCGTTCCGGTGAAGTCGTCGAATAGCATCGATGGATGGGATTCGATTCTTTCTATTCTGCAAATGCCGAATGGTGTTCCGGTGGCTACTGTGGCGCTGAATGCTGCGAAGAATGCAGGTATCCTGGCGGCGCAGATGTTGGCGACGAATGATCCGGCTCTTCTGAAAAAGATTATCGCTTATAAGGAGGAAATGAAGTCGAAGGTGATGGATGCGGCTGGCAGAGTGGAGCAGGCCGGAAAGAAATCATCTACAGGAAATAAAACCCCGAAAGCCGGAAAAAAAACTGCTAAGAAAACTCCGAAGAAGTCATCTAAAAAATAAGTAGTGATTGAACCGTGTTGGTACGCACGGAATAAAAATGTAAACCTTCCTTTCCATTTTTGAGTGGGGGAAAACTTGATTTGTTATGAAAAAATACCTCGTGCAGGCGGTCTTCGTCTGTGGCTTGCTGGCTGAATTTCCGGCATGGGCCCAATTCCCTTCTTCTGTTGAATCTTTGTCGTCGGCGGGCGGTAGTCTGTTTGCTGTTTCAGCATGCGGGACTGCTTTCGGTAATCCGGCAACGTTAGATTCCGCCGCTTCTTTCTCCGGTGGATTTTATACTTCGCAAGGCTTCCTGATCGCTGAGCTGCAGGAGAAAGGGGTAGGAATAAATATTCGTGTGATGCGGCAGACAAAGTTGCATGCTTCGTTAGCGCAGAAGGGTTATTCGTTGTTTAGCTATCAGCGGGGAGCAGTGTTTTTGTCGCAGTCATTCGGGAAGGGTCTGGCGGCTGCGATGGGTGCGGAGATGCGTTCAGTGCGTCAGGGAGAAGGATATGGTTCGCTCACGGCATGGAATGTGAAGTCGGCGTTGAAGATTCGGGTGAGTCAGAAGGTGGAGGCGGCGACTATGCTGACGATTCCGGTGAAGAAGGCCTGGGTGGTGGCGAAGAATGATTTTCTGTTTGGATTGCGGTATCGGTTTTCTTCCGTTTTTTCACTCTGTGCGGAGGCCGGACTCTACGATGGAGAAACGCCGTTTCGGTTTTATCTGCGCTATCATCCGACAAAGAAAATTATCATCTATGGTGGGGCCGGTGGTCGCCCTTTTCGTCTTGCTTTTGGTTGTAGCCTGCGATGGAGAAGCTGGCAGATTTTATCCGGTGCGGCATATCAGCCGGTGACAGGTTTTACGCCGGGTGTGGAAATGAATTTTCAACAGGAACTTCAAGACTAACGGTGATGAATAGGAGAAGTTATGGATTGTTGTGGAAGTGTTTGCTCTTCTGTGGTAACCTCTTC
>JBIIRF010000216.1:0-4733 GCA_044341715.1 Bacteroidia bacterium
GTGAAGGGAGATGTGCATGATATCGGAAAAAATATTGTGGGCGTTGTGTTGGCGTGTAATAATTACGATGTGGTAGATATCGGTGTGATGGTTCCGGCAGACAAAATTCTTGCTGCGGCCCGTGAACACGATGCAGATATTATCGGTCTGAGTGGATTGATTACTCCTTCGCTGGATGAGATGGTGCATGTGGCAAAAGAGATGGAACGTTTGAAGTTTGATATTCCGCTGCTGATTGGTGGTGCTACCACTTCGAAGGTGCACACAGCTGTTAAAATTGCTCCACATTATTCGCATCCCGTTATTCATGTGAACGATGCTTCGCGTTCAGTGCCTGTAGCGAGTTCGCTTTTGTCGAAAGATCAGCGGCAGGAATTGATCGATCGTACCAATGAAGAATATGATCGTTTGCGTAAACAACATGCAGGTGCTCAGGCGCAGAATAAATTTATTCCTTTGGCTGAAGCACGTGCCAATGGCTGGCCGGTAGATTGGTCTGCAACAGATGTGAAAGCGCCATTGAAGCCGGGAGTTACTGCGTTGAACAATTATTCAATTGCTGAATTGGCAGAATATATCGACTGGACTCCTTTCTTCCATTCATGGGAGATGAAAGGCTCGTATCCGAAAATTTTATCGGATCCTGAGCGTGGGGTGGAAGCGACTAAACTATTCAATGATGCGAAAGCTATGTTGGAGCGTATTATTGCTGAGAAATGGATCAGTGCGCATGCAGTGATCGGTCTCTTCCCTGCAAATACAGAGGGCGATGATATTTTAGTGTACTCAGATGACTCTCGTTCTTCTGTGAAGGCTCGATTCCATACACTTCGTCAGCAAACGCGAAAACCACAAGGTCAGTTCAATCTGGCATTGGCTGATTTTACTGCTCCAATAGACACAAATGTGAAAGATTATATCGGTGCTTTTGCTGTAACTGCCGGTGCCGGAATCGATGAGCATGTGGCTCGTTTTGAAGCGGCGCATGATGATTATAATGCGATTATGCTGAAAGCAATTGCGGATCGTCTGGCAGAGGCTTTTGCGGAGAGATTGCATCAGCGAGTTCGTAAAGAGTTCTGGGGTTATGCTGCAGATGAAACTTTCAGCAATGCGGAACTTATCAAGGAAGAGTATGCAGGTATTCGTCCTGCTCCGGGTTATCCCGCTCAACCTGATCATACCGAAAAACTGACGATCTGGTCGCTACTTGATGTGGAGAAAAATACAGGAATTACACTTACAGAAAGCATGGCGATGATGCCTACTGCAGCAGTGAGTGGTTTGTATTTTGCGCATCCTGCTTCTCAGTATTTTGGTCTCGGAAAAATTCAACGAGATCAGGTGGAGGATTATGCAAAACGTAAAGGAATGTCTCTTGAAGAAACTGAACGTTGGCTGGGTCCTGTACTAGGTTATGAACCGGTAGAGGCGTAATAGCGTAGAGTTTCGGGATAATATTCCAGGGGAGTCTTTTCAAATTTTCTGAGGCCTGGCTTGGTATGTTGGGTTTGACTAAATCTCGATTCCACTGGCGCGAGTTGTATTTCAGCTGTTTATTTATCCACGGCTCATCCCCGTATTCCTGCGTTTCGTCCCCTTTCCACTCCGCTTGGTCGATGGGGGACATGAAATATGGATCATACTTTTACCTTTGTTAACATGATCCAATTGAATCAGGTAAATAAGTCGTATCCCATGGGCACCGGAAAGCTGCACGTGCTGAAGGGTATCGATTTGAATATCGGAGCCGGGGAGATGGTTTCGATTATGGGATCTTCCGGTTCGGGGAAGTCTACGTTGTTGAATATTCTCGGTATCCTGGATAATTATGATACTGGCTCTTACACACTCGATAATACACTTATCCGCGACTTGAATCCAACAAAGGCTGCCCAGTTTCGTAATCGTCTTATCGGTTTTGTGTTTCAGTCGTTCAATTTGCTGAGTTTTAAAAATGCGATGGAGAATGTGGCGCTTCCGCTGTATTATCAGAATGTGAGCCGGAAGGAACGTAATAAAATTGCGCTCGAATACCTTGACCGCGTGGGACTGAAGGACTGGGCTAACCATGGTCCCAATGAACTTTCAGGTGGACAAAAACAAAGGGTAGCCATCGCTCGTGCGTTGATCACTAAACCAAAAGTAATTCTTGCCGATGAACCTACCGGTGCACTCGATTCCAAAACCACCGAAGAAGTCATGCAGTTGCTGACAGATGTCCATCGCTCCGGTGTAACCGTAATCATTGTCACCCACGAAGCAGATGTAGCCGCGCAAACTCAACGCACCATCCGTATCAAAGATGGTTTGATTGTTTAAATCATCATCAATTAAACCATAAAAAATCATCCTCCAAATCTTAGCCCATTAAAATTTCATAAACCCTAAAACTCAAAAACTAAGAAACTTTAAAACTTAGGAACCTAAAAACTAAGAAACTTAAAAACTAAGAAACTTAAAAACTTAGGAACTTAAAAACTTAGGAACTTAAAAACTTAGGAACCTATAAACTAAGAAACTTAAAAACTAAAAAACTTAAAAACTTAAAAAAACCGTTAATCTAAATGTTCAACCGGGAAGTCTGGTCCGAAATATTCTCTACCATCCGCGCTAATAAACTGCGGACGTTCCTCACTGCTTTCAGTGTGGCTTGGGGAATATTTATGCTGATTATTTTGCTCGGCTCCGGTCAGGGTCTGCGAAATGGTGCAGAAAATCAGTTTCAGTCAGATGCTGTTAATTCAATTTGGATCAATGGAGGTACAACGAGTAAGTCTTATGCAGGTTTCCAGCCGGGTCGAGATATTCAGCTGCGAAATGAAGATTATGCTTTCATCCGTCGGCAAAATCCAACTGTAAATCATATCACCAATTCATACGACGGTCGCAGTATCAGATCCCTGACGTATAAAAATAAAAATGGTGCTTTTACTACCCGTTCCTGTATGCCGGATCACGACTATATGGAGAATTGTACCATGGTGAGCGGAAGGTTCATCAATGATAAAGATATCTCCGGTTACAGAAAAGTTTGTGTGATGGGTAAGCCGGTGCAGGATGCTTTGTTTGAAAAGGAGGAGCCGGTTGGTAAATACATTAATGTGGATGGAGTTCCGTTTAAAGTGATTGGTACTTTCACGGATCCCGGACGCGGAGATAATGAGCGGATATACATTCCCGTTAGTACTGCTCAACGTGCATTTAACGGACAAGATAAACTCAGTGTGATCTGGTTAAGCACCGGTTCGGTAGGAGTGGATGAAAGTGAATTGATGGCGAAAAACATCCGTCAATTACTCGCGAAGAAATATAACTTCGATCCGAAAGATGAAGAAGCAGTCAATGTCTGGAATAATTCCGTTGAATATGTACGGATCATGGATATGCTCTCCAATATCCGGATATTCATCTGGGTGATTGGTATCGGAACATTGATCGCCGGAATTGTAGGCGTAAGTAATATCATGATGATCGCTGTGAAAGAACGTACCAAGGAAATTGGCGTTCGTAAAGCAATTGGTGCAACTCCCGGATCTATCATCTCAATGATCCTCCAGGAAAGCGTCCTGATTACTGCTGTTGCCGGTTATATCGGATTGATGGGAGGAATCGGTGTGCTCGAACTTGCACGTAAGTTTATGCCACCTAGCGATTTCTTCCGCAACCCGGAAGTTAATTTGAATGTTGCACTCTCTGCTGTATTCCTGTTAATCATCGCCGGAGCCTTCGCCGGACTTATCCCCGCGATGCGTGCAGCGAAAGTTGAACCGATTGAAGCACTACGCGATGAGTAAATTAGCCAATTAACCAATTAGCTAATTAGCAAATTAGCAAATGTGATGATGTGATAATGTGATGATGTGATGATGTGATAATGTGATGATGTGATAATGTGATGATGTGATAATGTGATGATGTGATAATGTGAGTTTAATTGATGGAAGTGTTTAACCTTAATAACGCCTAAATGTAAATGTTCGACTCTGACTCCTGGCAAGAAATATTTGCTACTATTAAGAAGAATAAATTGCGTACCGCACTTACGTGTTTCGGTGTGTTTTGGGGCATTTTTATGTTGGTGGTGATGATTGGTTCGGGAAATGGGTTAAGTAATGGCATCTTGAAAGATTTTGCTGGTACAGCTACCAATAGCTTTTTCTGTTGGGCACAAAAAACGTCGAAGCCGTATAAAGGTATGAAGCCGGGGAGAAATTTTAATTTTAACAATGATGATACAAAGGCTTTGAAGCAACTTCCAGAGTTAGCTGTGGTGGCACCAATGAATCAGTTGGGAAATTATGAGGGGACAAATAACGTGGTGCGTGGATTAAAGAACGGCGGATTTGAAGTGAGTGGGGTTTATCCGGAGTTAAGAAAAATCGAAGCAACAACTATAAAAGCCGGTCGGTTTCTGAATCAGAATGATATTGATGATAAGCGAAAGGTGGCGGTGATCGGGAAGCGTGTACAAGAGATATTATTTGAAAAGGATGAAAATCCGATTGGTGAATACATTCGTGTGCAGGGAGTTTATTTTCGGGTAGTAGGAGTAACAGAACCTGCTTCCGGTGGTGAACGTGGTCGTGAAGCAGGAGAAAAAGTGCAGATACCATTTACTACTTTCCAGCAGGCTTTCAATTACGGAGATATTGTAGGGTGGTATGCGATTATGGCGGCGAAAGGTGTCCCTGCAACTAAGGCGGAAGATATGGCGCTTGCGTTGCTGAGGG
>JBIIRF010000428.1:0-4728 GCA_044341715.1 Bacteroidia bacterium
GCCATGGCTGAAACAACAACCGGCAACAAAAAGTGGTATGTAATCCGTGCCATCAGTGGCAAGGAGAAGAAGGTGAAGCAGTACATCGAGAGCGAGATTATCCGCACCGGACTGCAGGACTACATAGCACAGGTACTCATCCCAATGGAGAAGTACTATCAGATTAAAGACGGGAAAAAGATCAGCAAAGAGCGCAGTTATTTCCCGGGCTATATTTTACTTGAAGCAGAATTGGTGGGAGAAATTCCCCATATCATAGAAAATACCTCCGGAGTAATCGGATTTCTTGGTGCGAAAGGTGAACCACCTGCACCGCTCCGTTTATCAGAAGTAAACCGTATCCTCGGAAAAGTGGATGAGTTGGTTGAAAGCGATGAGGTGTTAAATATTCCTTACGTAGTAGGTGAAACAGTGAAGGTAATAGACGGACCATTCAACAGTTTCTCCGGAGTAATTGAAGAGGTGAACGAAGAGAAGAAGAAGTTAAAAGTGATGGTGAAGATCTTCGGACGTAAAACACCTCTTGAGCTCAGCTACATGCAGGTAGAAAAAGAATCGTAAAACTGTACGTCGTACCCTCTGAAACCGGTGTGCTTCCAACCCGGTCGAAGAAACATCTCTCCACGATAACAGTTCCGAGTATAATTAAACAGAAACAATGGCAAAAGAAATAGGCGCACTCATCAAATTACAGGTGAAAGGCGGCGCTGCTAACCCTGCACCTCCAATCGGACCGGCACTCGGTGCGAAAGGGGTGAACATCATGGAGTTCTGCAAGCAGTTCAACGCACGTACGCAGGACAAAGCAGGACAAGTACTGCCGGTAATCATTACTGTATACACCGATAAGTCTTTTGACTTTATCATTAAAACCCCTCCAGCATTCATCCAATTGATGGAGGCGGCAAAAATTCAAAAAGGTTCAGCTGAATCCAATCGTAAAAAAGTTGGAACCGTAACCTGGGATCAGGTCCGTAGCATTGCAGAAGGCAAAATTCAGGATATGAACTGCTTCACCATCGAATCAGCAATGAAGATGATAGCAGGTTCAGCCCGTTCTGCCGGTATCAATGTAGAAGGAACCCCTCCCTGGCAGCAGTAAGACTGATCGCGGCATCGGGAATCGCTCGCTGCTTCCCGTGATCCGGTGCCGGAACAATTATAAACTCAGAATCAGAAAATGGCTAAGTTAACGAAGAACCAAAAGGTAGCTTACGCGAAAGTAGATGCGAACAAAGCCTACAGCCTGCAAGATGCCACCAAACTTGTGAAGGATGCAACCTACACTAAGTTTGATGCATCAGTTGACCTGAGTGTACGTCTTGGTGTGGATCCACGTAAAGCCAATCAAATGGTACGTGGTATCGTGACCCTCCCGCATGGAACAGGTAAAACTGTTCGTGTGCTGGTGTTGTGCACTCCTGACAAAGAACAGGAAGCCCGCGAAGCCGGAGCCGATCACGTAGGACTCGATGAATACATCCAGAAAATCGAAGGCGGTTGGACAGATGTAGACATCGTGATCACTATGCCCGGTGTAATGGCGAAAGTGGGTAAGCTGGGTAAGATCCTGGGCCCCCGTAACCTCATGCCTAACCCAAAAACCGGTACCGTTACAAACGATGTCGGCAAGGCGGTTACAGAGGTGAAAGGTGGTAAAATCGACTTCAAAGTAGACAAAACCGGTATCATTCATGCCTCTATTGGCAAGGTATCGTTTGACGCTGCTAAGTTGTACGATAATGCTCATGAATTGCTCCAGACTATCGTAAAGCTCAAACCATCGGCTGCAAAAGGTACATACCTCAAAAGTGTGTCCGTAAGCAGTACGATGAGCCCGGGAATCCGCATTGATGCGAAAACAATCGCCGGGTAAAACAATTAACACGAATTCGTCAAATGACAAGAGAAGAAAAGAACCAGATCATCGATGAATTAGTGGCGACACTGAGTCAGTATCCAAGTTTCTATATCACCGATATTGATACTCTGAACTCAGAAAAAACCTCCAAACTGCGCCGTCTCTGTTTCAATCAGAACGTTCAGTTGAAGGTGGCGAAAAATTCGCTGATCAAAAAAGCTCTGGAGAAAATCGAAGGCGACTTCGCGGATATTCTTCCTACCCTGAAAGGCTCTTCAGCTATCATGGTAAGTGAAACTCCAAGTACTCCTGCTCGTCTGATCAAGGATTTCCGCAAAGACAGTGGAAAAGACGCTACTAAGCCTGCATTGAAGAGCGCATATATCGACGGTGGAATTTACGTTGGCGATAATCAGCTGGATGCACTCGCATCACTGAAGACCAAAGACGAACTCATCGGAGATGTTATCGGCCTTCTTCAATCTCCTGCAAAAGCAGTTATCTCCGGCCTCAAAGGTCAGGGTGGCAAAATTGCAGGCATCCTCAAAACCCTGGAAGAGCGTGCAGCCTAAGCTTCGCAGCGTAGCCTGAAAACGTGGGTTTAAATCCTTCCGAAATCATCATTCACAAACAAAAACAACTAGTAACTACTAAAAAAATAATAAAATGGCAGATCTGAAAGCATTCGCTGAGCAACTCGTGAACCTGACAGTTAAAGAAGTTCAGGAACTTGCAACTATTCTGAAAGACGAATATGGCATTGAGCCTGCTGCTGCAGCTGTAGCTGTTGCTGCTCCTGCTGGTGGTGGCGCTGCTGCCGCTGAAGAGAAAACTTCTTTCGACGTTATCCTCAAAAGCGCTGGTGCAAATAAACTTGCAATCGTGAAATTAGTAAAAGACCTTACCGGTCTTGGACTGAAAGAAGCAAAAGACCTCGTTGATGGTGCTCCAAAGCCTCTCAAAGAAGGTGTTTCTAAAGACGAAGCAAACGCACTCAAAGCTCAGTTAACTGAAGCTGGTGCGGAAGTGGAAGTTAAGTAATTGACTTTCAAGTAATTTACAGACCTGTTCCACCCGTTCGGTGGAACAGGTCTTTCCCATTTTCATGCCCCTGCAAATCGGGGTAATCCGAACGGTTGTTCATTAACTAAAAAAACTCCTTCGCCTTGACTACAATAACCAGTCTCACCACAGAGAAGTCAGTAACCAACCGAATTAATTTCAGTAAGAGTAAACACAGGATCGAGTATCCTGATTTTCTCGAGATTCAGCTGAAATCTTTTAAAGATTTCTTCCAGCTGGAAACCACGGCCGATAACCGTACACAGGAAGGTCTCTATAAGGTTTTCAGTGAGAACTTTCCTATTACCGATTCACGTAACAACTTCGTATTGGAGTTCCTCGATTATTTCGTGGATCCTCCCCGCTATTCGATCGAGGAATGTATCGAGCGCGGTTTGACCTATAGCGTTCCGCTGAAGGCTAAACTGAAGCTCTATTGTACCGATCCTGAGCACGAAGATTTTGAAACCATTGTGCAGGATGTGTACCTGGGTACTATCCCGTATATGACGCCAAAAGGTACGTTCGTGATTAACGGTGCGGAGCGTGTGGTGGTTAGCCAGCTGCACCGTTCTCCTGGTGTGTTCTTCGGCCAAAGCCGTCACGCCAATGGTACCAAGCTGTACTCGGCACGTGTGATTCCGTTTAAAGGATCATGGATCGAATTCGCGACCGACATCAACAATGTGATGTACGCGTATATCGACCGTAAGAAAAAATTCCCGGTAACCACCCTGCTTCGTGCAATCGGTTTCCAGACAGATAAGGATATCCTTGAATTGTTTGGTCTGGCTGATGAAGTGAAGGTGAGTAAGGCCGGTCTGAAAAAAGTTGTAGGTCGTAAACTGGCTGCCCGTGTTTTGAAGAGCTGGCTGGAAGATTTCGTGGATGAAGATACCGGTGAGGTAGTTTCTATCGAGCGTAATGAAGTGATCCTCGAGCGGGAAACATTCCTGGAAGATGATCATATCGATATGATTGTGGATGCCGGTGTTAAATCCGTTATCCTGCATAAAGAAGACGCTAATACAAACGATTACGCGATTATCTACAACACACTCCAGAAGGATACATCTAACTCTGAGAAGGAAGCGGTGGAGCATATCTATCGACAGCTTCGTAACGCTGAGCCACCGGATGAGGAAACTGCCCGTGGTATCATCGACAAGCTCTTCTTCTCTGATAAACGTTATGATCTGGGTGAAGTAGGTCGTTTCCGTCTGAACCGTAAATTGCAATTAAATATCGCTGATGATACCAAGGTATTGACCAAGGAAGATATCATCGCGATCATCAAATATCTGATCGAACTTATCAACGCGAAAACTATCGTGGATGATATCGATCACTTGAGTAACCGTCGTGTACGTACCGTGGGTGAGCAACTTTATTCGCAGTTCGGTGTGGGATTGGCCCGTATGGCCCGTACCATTCGTGAGCGGATGAACGTTCGTGATAACGAGGTATTCACACCGGCTGATCTGATCAATGCCAAAACGTTGTCGAGTGTAATCAACTCGTTCTTTGGTACGAATCAGTTGAGTCAGTTCATGGACCAAACGAATCCGTTGGCAGAGATTACGCACAAGCGTCGTCTCTCCGCACTCGGACCAGGCGGTCTTTCACGTGAGCGTGCCGGTTTCGAGGTACGTGACGTACACTATACACACTATGGTCGTCTCTGTACAATTGAGACACCGGAAGGTCCGAACATCGGACTGATTTCTTCTCTTTGCGTTTATGCGAAGATCAATACCCTCGGATTTATCTCTACACCATACCGTATTGTGGAAGGTGGAAAGGTA
>JBIIRF010000217.1:0-4724 GCA_044341715.1 Bacteroidia bacterium
TTAATCGCTGTTACGCGAGGCTGAGGATAGGTCTCGTACTTTTTGTACATTTTTTCATACTCAGCTCTGAATTTCAGCGATTCCTTTGAAGTAGTATAATCATTCAGTACCTGAGAGTTATAAAACAGGTAGGCCCCAACTACAACAAATACTCCGGTGGTTATAAGGAAGGCAGGTTTAACTGCTTTCCAGCGACGACCGGCAATTGCTGTACGTGTTTTGAAACTTGTTTCACGACCACGAATCCAATACATCAATCCAGTCGCCAATAAAACCATTGTGAAAACCAACCAGTAGGATTCAAAGAAGATCTTCCCTTTAAGGAATGGACCAAAGCCGTTCATATCCGAATAAATCATCGTCGGACTGGAACCATAGATCAACAGTTTGGATTCAACATCAAGAGCACTCCACACGAAATTATTGGCAATGATGAAGGCAATAAAGATGAAATAGCCGAGATATTTATTGTTCACCATAATATGAATAAACACGCTCAGCGAAATCATTGCCAGGAAGCTGATACCATTTATAAGAATCAGATCCACGAAGTACACTTCAGGACGGATATCGGTAAACCCATAACCAAGCTGAGTAATGATCGCAATCGCGCAACCTATTAGTATCAAGGTCTCAATAACCAGCCAAAGAGCAATAGTTTTTGACACCAACGGAATCCAATCGGAGTAGGGGAGAGCATCATAGATATCATTCACTTTGCTATCACGCTCTTTCCAAACAATCGAACCCGAGTAAAACGTAATCACTGCCACAATAAACAGGAAGAAAGATCCCTCAACGATCTCAATCATATTGTAAGTAACCGGAAAAGCAGTGAGGCCATATCCTTGTGAGGTCGCCACCGACATTGATGTGATCAGGTTGATTGCACCAAAAATCATAATTATGATGAAGGCCGTATTTTTCAAAATAGAGATGGTCTCCAGCCTTATCTGACTTAAAAATTGCTTAAATGATAGTCCCTTACTGAATGCAGGTTTAACTGACATTAAAGGAGCGTGTTGTACAACAGAAACTGCATCTTCTTTTACTTCATTCTTCTTTTTTCCTTTTTTAGATGATGAAAATTCGGAGAAGCTGAAACGGAAGTAGGTAAATACCAAGACTAACACACCAAGCAGCATCCAGATTAACCGGTTCATAAGAAGCAGTCCTTCAAATCCCATAGACATTGTATTGCGATCGTCGACTGTCCAGTATTTGGTGGCAACAGAAAATGTACGTAATCCAAAAGGATCAAGCATTGCACCAATAGTTTCATTGTCAATGTCACCAATTAATGATTGAGAAATGATGTACCCAATTAATAAGCCGATTGATCCAACAAAGCTTAATATAGTACTTCTGGTTAAGGCCGCAATAGAAAAGATGATCGCACCTCCAAAGAAGAGGTTCGGAATGATAAACACAAGAATTCCATGCAAGTGCCCACTCCAGATTGTTGGACCAACTTTGTCTGCATCCAGCCAGGGCATAGCTACACCGATCAGGTTCCCGAGTGAAACACCAAGGAATGGGATGATACTAATGATCAGTGCACCGAAGAATCTCCCAAGTAAAAAATCACGCTTCTTAATGGGAGTACTGAAAAATATCTGCGCTGTTTTCTCACTGAAATCACGGGCAGCAGCGCTATTTAAAAACGCTGTGATCATGACCAGGCAAAATAACGAAATGAGTGCATAGAAATTCTCCACAACATAGGGCGCATTTTTGTGCACGTTTCCTACTCTTTCACCGATAACAATAGAGTCACTTGAGCTGGCACCAAAAATCATGAGTGCGATAATGAAGAAAAAGATATATAGCATTGGCTGACGCAACCAATACCTTAACTCGAATTTTAAGATATGTCCGAACATAGTATAGGCTTAAGCGTTAGCAACAACTTCTTTATATCCTTTGATATAGGTAAAGAATACATCTTCCAGATCACCGGGGATTGTTTCAAATCCATTGCCCGGGGAATCTTCACTGAATACATGAACTAATGGTCGTCCGGCCACCATTCGTGTGGAGATAACAGGGTACTTATTCAGATGTTCCTGCATTTCTGCTTTTGATACTTGTTTCTTCCAGATTTTCCCATTCACAGCATGTAGCGCATCATCAGGTCTTCCGGAAAACATAACTCTTCCTTTGTCGATGATGGCCATATTGCTGCAAAGTTCCTTGACATCTTCCACAATATGCGTGGACAAAATAACGATCACCTGTTCACCGATTTCAGAAAGCAGATTATAGAAACGATTTCTTTCTCCGGGATCGAGTCCGGCTGTTGGCTCATCCACGATGATCAGTTTCGGATCACCGATCAGTGCCTGTGCAATTCCAAAACGCTGTTTCATACCACCGGAGAAACCTCCCAATGCCTTTTTACGGACATCCCATAAGTTCACCCGCTTCAAAAGATCTTCCACGAGCTCTTTTCGCTTGCCGGTGATGCCTTTTAAAAGCGCAATGTGTTCCAGCATATCATAGGCGGATACCTTTGGATACACCCCGAATTCCTGCGGTAGATAACCCAATACTTTGCGCAACTCCGTTTTTTCCTTGATCACATCCAGGTCGCCCAACATAATAGAACCGCTATCGGCTTCCTGTAAGGTTGCTATGGTACGCATCAATGATGACTTGCCGGCACCATTCGGACCGAGCAATCCGTACATTCCTTTAGGAATAGTGAGACTTACATCCTGCAAGGCACGAACACCATTTGCATACGTTTTTGAAAGATTGGTAATAACGAGTTCCATACGTTTTTCTGATTTCTGTGTCTAAAATATATAAATCAAAGGAAGTCGGGTTCATCTTTACCACCGAAACGGCAGATATATTCACTGAAATGTGACTCGCCAATATTCTAAATCAGGGTATTGAATATCTGTCATCAGCCAAAACATATAAAAACGGAACAATTCTTGCTATCTTTGCAACAGTTCTTAATAATATGGGGTCGACAGGAATCGACAGGAGGAGCAGTTAGCAGGTAAGCATGCAGGGCCAGGGATGTTGTCCCTTAAAACGCACGTCCACTCGTCTAAATGGCGAAAACAACTATGCGCTTGCTGCCTAATCTACCAAGTAGATTAGCTTAATTCAGGCTCAAGGAGTCTGAACGAGCTGCCTTACCATCGCCTCCCGTTTGCCGGGCGGCGGATTTAGGCATCACAATGGCAAACTGGCTGTATCGGAGTTCTGACGGTATAGCGAGATAAAAGAACTAAGGAAGACATTGGTAAGTATAGCACCGTGTGTTTTCCCTACAATCCAAGCTAAACTAAGCATGTAGAAAGCTTGTTGATTCCCTGGCTGGACGTGGGTTCAAATCCCACCGGCTCCACAAATCAAAGCCCTTCATAACAATGTTGTGAGGGGCTTTTACTTTTCAGACATTTTGCTGAAGCTGTTGAGCGAAAAACTTCCAAAGCGGATCTGCAATAGGAGGAGGGGCCGTTATTTCTACCGCTTCGCCTGAGACCGGATGAATGAAATTTATTTTCCGTGCATGTAAATGAATCGAGCCATCTGGATTACTGCGGTTGAATCCATATTTCAGATCACCTTTAATCGGACAACCGATATCCGCCAGCATCACACGAATCTGATGATGTCGCCCCGTCTGCGGATTGATTTCTAAAAGATGATACGTATCTGAACTGGCAAGTAAGGTATAATCCAGTGTACTCTCCAAAGCACCGGTTTTGGGTTGAAGACTGGCAAAACTCTTGTTTAGCTTTTCATTCTTCACCAGATAACGCACCAATGAATCATTCGGCAGAGGAGGTTTGTTCTTGACAACTGCCCAATACGTTTTACGAATATCCTTCTCACGAAATAGTTTATTCATTCGTTCCAGCGCTTTACTGGTACGGGCAAAAATTACCACACCACTCACAGGACGATCTATTCGATGCACAACTCCCAAAAATACGGCACCGGGTTTCTGATATTTTTCCTTGATATACTCCTTAACTTTCTCTGATAATGGTACATCACCGGTTTTATCGCCCTGCACAATTTCACCAGGCAGTTTGTTGACTACTACAATATGATTGTCCTCGTAAAGAATTTCAGGATGACCCACGCAGTTTAATATTGTTCCTGTTCGTTAGGAAAGTCTTTTGATTTCACATCGGAAATATAATGCTCAGCAGCATTTTTGATATCGTCGAACAAGTTCATATAACGACGTAAAAACCGCGGATTAAAATCCTTATTGATGCCTAACATATCATGCAACACCAATACCTGACCATCCGTTCCATTACCGGCACCAATTCCAATGGTTGGGATCTTTACTGCATCTGAAACCGACTTGGCAAGGAGAGCAGGAATTTTTTCAAGTACTATACTGAAACAACCAAGGTTCTCCAGTAACTCTGCATCTTCCCGCAAACGTTGAGCTTCGGCTTCTTCTTTTGCCCGAACCACGTAGGTGCCGAATTTATAAATCGACTGAGGAGTTAATCCCAAATGTCCCATTACAGGTACACCGGCAGATAAAATACGCTCAATAGCTTCTTTCACTTCGCGACCACCTTCCAGTTTTACTGCATGAGCCCCTGTTTCTTTCATGATACGAATTGCAGAAGCCAGTGCCTCCTTCGAGTTTCCCTGATAAGAACCGAATGGCAGATCTACCACCACCAGTGAACGATGTACAGCACGAACTACTGCCGCTGCATGGTATATCATCTCAT
>JBIIRF010000257.1:0-4151 GCA_044341715.1 Bacteroidia bacterium
GCACGACCTACAATTATAAAATGACCGTTAGAAGTCTCTTTGAAGTCCGTAATAAACTCCGGATTACCAGTCATAAGACACACGGCATCTGTAAAACCTGTATTTAAATTATAACGCGCGATGAATAAACTTTTTTCATTCACTACTCCTGTTGGCAATGTATTCGCCATAACCGTTGAATTAAAATATACCGGCTGACCAATAGACGTTGCATCGAGCATACCGGCTATCAGAATATCTCCATTGGTTGCTTTACGCGCCATCAGATTTTGTCGAAGTGTATCGTAGTCAAAAAACTGATTCACTAATGGATACTTCACACGGAACTTTGCCGGATTTGTTACACCACCATTTCCGGTACTTCCGAAAGCATCAAAACTTAACACATGACCGGCAGGATTTATCTCCATAATAAACGCCTCCCCTTTATTGTTCAGCGATGGTGTATAATTAAATCCACCATTTGTGGTTTGAAACTGACAACCATTCCAGGCATTTACACCAATGGCAAATATTCGACCATCCACTGTGATCATATCGCTAAAATCAGCGAGTGGACTTTCTATCGCCCATTGGAAAGTTCCTTTATCGTTGAACTTCACAATCGCATTCCGGTTACGAATAAATTTCCCTTGAATATCGAAACGATTCGCCGCCACATAGTGGGTTGCAAAGTAGGTATTGGTGAGGCGATCGGAAGTAAGACCATTGATCAATCCCTGAGCACCCGGAGAATTTCCGAGCGAATTAAATCCTGTATAGAAAACTCTGTTTCCTGCTGAATCAACCCGGTAAACATTTGGAGTGAAGGCAAAGTTAGAAGTCGACACACTATATCCTGCTACATGCAGATTATTAAAATCATCCAGATGCATTTCGGTGATAAGGTTGGTCAAACCACTTTGCGCCAGGCGTTGCATACAGGTATCCATGGAAGCAGTCGGCAACGTACCATACACAAATACCGGTTTGCGGATTTCTTTTGTACAGGTATTATTCAGTTTAGCGGTCAGTATAACGGTATCTATACCCGCAACAGAGTACGAAGGAGCAACAGGAGTTTGTCCGGTAGATGTAGCAGGAGATGCATTCGGACCGAAATCCCATAGCCAGGTATTGTAGCCGGTAGAAGAAGTAGCCGACATAGTGATCGTTTGTCCGACAGCACCCTGAAGTGTACCGGGAGTTAAACTCACCCCTGCAGGAACCAAGGTCAGCGGGAAAGAGCCTGCCAGTGCTTTTACACAATTCAATGCTTTAAATCTGGCATACACCGTAATTGTCACACTTGAAGTAATCGGTCCGACCGGAATACTGATAGCTCCACCGGTACCATTCACTTTCACAAACTGGGCATTCGAGCAATAATAATCCCAACCCGGCTCTGAGTTAAAGATGATCATATTGGTAGTATCACCGGTACAAATAGTATCACGATAAAGGATAGCCGCAACATTAGGCGAAGGAGTAGCTATCCAAAGTGAGTCGATGACCTCTAATGTATCAGCACCGCAAACGTTGTTATAGATTGCCCGTATCCGGTACGGTTTCACAACTGATTGATTCGTCGCTGTGGTAAGCGTAACTGTATTACCATTACCACTCATTGAAGCTACCTGCACCGCTCCATCAAACAGTGTATAGTTCACGAACAACTGACTATTGGGAATGTAAAAATGTCCCTGACCGTTCTGACAAATGGTATCATTGATTACTGTAAACGGATTCACTATAGGTTGCGGTGTGATACTAAACGTATTGGAAGAAGTGTCGGTATATCCATTATTGGAAGCAACCAGCATAATAGTAGCACTTCCGGGAGGCGATAAGGTAATAGAAGGAGAATGTTGTGTACTCACCAGTGTCCCGTTCAGAAACCATTGATAGGACCATGCAGGATCTCCCAGATTGAATGGCTGAGCGATACTATCTTCACAATTATAGGAAAGCGGTAAACTAAAGTAAGCAATCGGCATCGGTAAGCCACCACCGTTAGATGTAACAGCTACGTAACCGCTATCGCCTGCTACCATTCCATTGTTGGCATCATAGAAATAGATATCATTCACCCATTTGATATTGGGCATATCAAACTTTTCCCAGTATGTTCCTCCTGTTACAGAACGATAAACACCATCATAAGCACCCACATACACTGTATCCGGACTAAAAGCAAAAATGGTACGGATTGTATACGCAGGAATATTCAAGGATGTCCACGTTAAACCACCATCAACCGACTTCCTCAGGTTACCGGAACCACCGGCATAACCAGTATTCGTTCCCCGCGCAAAAGAAACATTATCGATATTGCTTTGCAGTGAAACGACAGAAGTCCAGCTGGCTCCATTATTTGTAGAGCGATAAATATTCGAACCGGACACAGAAACGAAAGTAGAACCATTCACCCACGAAACATCTTCCAGCGTATTCGTTGTACCGGAGGTAGCGGCTGTCCAGGTACTCCCATTATTGGAAGACCTGTACACTCTGCCGGCACCGCCTACTGCCACTCCATTTCCGGCGCCATCGAAATCCATGGCAGAGATAGAACGAGGAAGCGCACCGGTACCCGCATAGAAATTATGCGACCAGTTGGCTGCATTATTCGACGTACCGAAAATGATCAGATCATTGCCCAGATTAAAATATCCGGCTGCCACTGCTGATGAAGGACCAGTCACATGAATATCATCGAAGCTCCCGATGATCTGCGAATTTCCCAATGTTGAATTAACACCGTTCACAAAATTGAAAGTAGCTCCACTATTCGAAGAACGAAAAATCCCGTTCCACGAGCCGGCCCATACATCACCGGAGGCATTGTATCGGACACAATAGATATCATTGTTGGTTCCGGTAGTTAACTGCGTCCATTGAGCAAAGCTTACTGCAGGACCCATAAACAGGATAGCGACTGAAATCAGCCGAAGGAAATTAGTCATAACGCGCGTTTTGGTAACCCGAAGATACGGGAAAATAGTGGAGAGATGTAGGGCCCAATCCTGAGGTGAAAGACTAGGATAAATGTGAGGCAAAACCAAGTCCAAGGCATACAAAATACAAAAGGCGAAGAACTTAATCCTCGCCTCTCTATCTAATGAGTGGGCCCAGCAGGACTTGAACCTGCGACCAACGGATTATGAGTCCGCTGCTCTAACCAACTGAGCTATGGGCCCTTACGATCGAAACAGGAGTTCCCGGTCCGACTGTAAATTTTAAGGACGACAAAAATAGTATTTATGCCGAAACTGTCTTGATTACGCCGAGTTCTTTTCCAACTTTCGTAAATGCGGCGATGGCTTTGTCGATATGATGACGATCGTGGGCGGCACTGAGCTGGACACGGATCCGCGCATTTCCCTTAGCCACAACAGGATAGAAGAATCCGATCACATAAATACCTTCCTGGAGCAAGCGGGCGGCAAACTCCTGGGCAAGTTGCGCTTCATAGAGCATAATCGGCACAATCGGGTGTTCACCGGGCTTTATATCGAAACCGGCCTTGGTGATTTGCTCGCGGAAATAGCGGGTATTTTCCCAAAGTTTATCTCGTAAGGCCGTCGTTTCAGTGAGCATATCAATTACTGCGATAGAGGCACCAACGATGGAAGGAGCCAATGAATTAGAGAAAAGATACGGACGTGAACGCTGACGCAACATCTCAATCACTTCTTTGCGTCCGGAGGTAAATCCACCCATCGCACCACCCAGGGCTTTCCCCAATGTACCGGTAATAATATCTACCCGGCCCATCACATTGCGGTATTCGTGTGTACCTCGACCGGTCTTCCCCATAAATCCCGAAGCGTGACACTCATCAATCATCACCAATGCCTTGTACTTATCGGCCAGGTCGCAGATTTTATCGAGTTGCGCAATGGTGCCGTCCATAGAGAAAACGCCATCGGTAACAATCATCCGGTGACGTAGATGCTGAGTAGCCTTCAGTTGCTCCTCCAGATCATTCATGTCGTTGTGCTTATAGCGATGACGTTGCGCCTTACAGAGACGAATACCATCGATAATCGAAGCATGATTCAGCTCGTCAGAAATCAATGCATCCTGATCATTCAGCAAGGGCTCGAACACCCCACCGTTGGCATCAAAAGCTGCGGCATAGAGAATAGTATCCTCTGTACCGAGGTAGG
>JBIIRF010000218.1:0-4721 GCA_044341715.1 Bacteroidia bacterium
GGCGGTGATCAACCCTAACGTTAAGGTGTATACGTAAAGGTACCAGTGGCGGACAAAGAACTTGTTAAATAAAAATTTAAGGTTCGTCTGGTTGTTCGCTTCACCACCACCGATTGCTTGCTGCTGGTCGGGGTACTGATTGGGCTGTATCGGTCTGTTCTCGGTCATTCTGTAGCTGATTAGTTGATCAATCTCGTTGCGATTACGGCAATGAGTGTCAGGCTGGAAACGATAATCGGAAGTACACGGTAAGTGTTATCACTCTGGGCGACTTTACCGCTTACAGGCGATACATAGATAATATCTCCTGAGCGTAAATAATAATACGGAGCGTTGAATAAATCACGCTGTGTTAAATCGATGGTGGTGTATTTTTTCTCGCCGTTCTCTTCGCGGATAAGCATGATGCTTTTGCGATTGGCGAAAATGCTGAGATCACCTGCCAGTCCTATTGCTTCAGGAATGGTGATCTTTTCGTTGGTGACATTGTACATTCCCGGACGATTCAATTCGCCGAGCAAGGTCACACGGAAGTTCTCAATATAGATACGCACGGAAGGGTATTGGAGGAATTTCTCTAACCGGCGGGTGAGGGTGTCGCGGGCTACGGAGGTCGCTAGTCCTGCTACTTTTACTTTTCCTACCAATGGCAATTCAATCATTCCTTGTCCGTCTACGAGGTAACCGATGTCGGTACGTGTCGTGAAGGAACTATTTGTCGTTTGTTCGTTGCGTTCAATAGGTGCAATGGCGTTGAAGAAACTGCTTGCCTCGGGATCCAGACTGCTCACGTAAATCGAAAGGATGTCGTTCGACTGAATCTGATATTCATACACCGGAGCTGATGTTTTGTTCCGGTCGATGTTGAAATTCGGGTATACAACTCTTCGCTCACTGCGTGTAGAGTCCTTGGGTTGAAAATAGGTTACGTCCTCGATATGCCGGCACCCGGTGAAGGTCAGCAATGTCAGCGCAATTATGTATGTCAATTTCCTCATATCCACAAAGATAGATAAACCATCTGTTTTTTGGGTTTAGCAGGCAGTTCGCCGCGTGTATTCTACGTGAATTGAAACGATTTGTTGCATTGTTAAACCTGCTCTTTTTTTCTTTCGCCAAACATTTGGAGCGGCTTGCCAAACTATATCATTTTCAGAAAAAAAATGATCAATTCAGGAGGATAACTTACGTTGGAATTTTTTGTTGTATGAGTTGAAAGGAAATCTGACAAAACTCATTTGTGTTGGAAGCCCGATTGTTCTAATTTTATACCGTTAAAAAAAGATAAGCATCTCTTATGAGTCAGGAAATTGCCCAGGAAGAATTAATTCGTCTGGAAGCGGAATTCGATGCCAAAATAGCTGGCGGTCAAATGATTGAGCCGAAAGACTGGATGCCGGAGAGGTACAGGAAGCAATTATTGCGTATGATGTCTCAACACGCTCATTCTGAGGTTGTTGGGATGTTGCCGGAAGGAAATTGGCTGACCCGCGCCCCAAGTTTGATGCGGAAGGCGGTTTTGCTGGCGAAAATCCAGGATGAAGCCGGTCACGGGTTATACATCTATTCGGGTGCTGAAACATTGGGCACGAATCGTTCGGAAATGGTCGATCAGTTGTTGACCGGGAAGGCGAAGTATTCAAGTATTTTCAATTATCCTACGCTGAACTGGGCGGATATGGGTGCAATTGGCTGGCTGGTTGACGGCGCGGCGATTGTGAACCAAACCGTTTTGGCGAAGTGTTCATATGGTCCTTATTCACGGGCGATGATTCGCATCTGTAAGGAAGAAAATTTCCACAATAAACAAGGATATCAGATCATGGCCTACATGATGCGCGGTACGAAGGAGCAACAGGAGATGGCGCAGGATGCCATGAATCGTTTCTGGTGGCCGGCTTTGATGATGTTTGGTCCGTCTGATAAAGATTCGCCGAACTCAGGTGATCTGATGAAATGGAAAGTGAAGCTGCAGTCGAATGATGATCTTCGCCAGCGTTTCATCGATCGTACCGTTCCACAGGCAGAAGCGATCGGATTGACAATTCCGGATGAGAAGCTGAAGTGGAATCCGCAGACCCGTCACTACGAATTCGGGGAGATCAACTGGGATGAGTTTCAACAAGTCATCAGCGGAAATGGTCCTTGCAATAAGCTGCGTTTGAAACAACGTCGCGATGCACATGAGAATGGCGCATGGGTGCGTGAAGCTGCTGCTGCTTATGCCGCGAAAAGAAAATCTACTGCAGCCTGAGTAAAATCATGCTGAAACCGAAGGCCGGAATTACTGGCCTTTTTTACTTTGTTGCCTCTAAACCTATCAGTAATTAAATACCAATGTCTGAACAACATCAATGGCCTACCTGGGAAGTGTTTACTCAGGAAAAAACAGGAGCTCCTCACGCACATGCCGGTAATGTACACGCACCGGATGCGGAATTAGCATTGCAGAATGCGCGCGATGTATATGGTCGTCGCCAGGAAGCAGTGAATATCTGGGTAGTACCAACCGAAGCAATCACCGCCTCAACTCCTGCTGATGTAGGACCTTTCTTCGATCCGGGTAATGATAAAATGTACCGCTGGCCGAATTACTATAAAACGCCTGATGGCATTAAGCAAATCTGATGGAGAAGAAGGAAGCATTGTTTACCTATTGTGTGCGTCTGGCCGATAATGCGGTGGTGATGGCGCAGCGTCTTTGCGAGTGGTGTGGTCATGGTCCGATCCTTGAGGAAGATATTGCGATGAGTAATATGGGTCTCGACTTTCTCGGACAAGCACGCGGATTTTACACCTATGCGGCAACGTTAGAAGGGAAGGGTCGTTCGGAAGATGATCTGGCTTTTCACCGGAATGAGCGGGAGTTCTGTAACCGTTGTATGGTGGAGCAGCCGAATGGTGATTTTGCGCAGACAATGATGCGTTCGTTTTTGTACGGATGTCAGGCGTAT
The DNA here is from genome assembly GCA_044341715.1 of Bacteroidia bacterium. Taxonomy (GTDB): domain Bacteria; phylum Bacteroidota; class Bacteroidia; order AKYH767-A; family OLB10; genus JAJTFW01. The sequence goes on from JBIIRF010000218.1 coordinate 2,955, forward strand.
CTGCAGTTTCGTGCATTGGTGAAGAGCAAGGATGAAACCATCGCCGGTTTGTCGGAGAAGGCATTGAAGGAAGTTACGTATCACGTTCGTCATAGCTCTGAGTGGGTTATTCGTCTCGGAGATGGTACTGCTGAGTCACATCGTCGTGCACAGGATGCATTGGATGAACTCTGGTCGTTTACCGATGAACTTTTTGAGATGGATGAAGTGGATGCGTTATTGATAAAAGAAGGAATAGCCGTTGACCTGAATGCCATGCGTGCAGAATGGGATCAGCTGGTGGATGAAGTGCTGGGTAAAGCAACATTGGTGCGTCCGGCGCAGAAAGGATATCAGTCGAAAGGTGGTATCTACGGGAATCATACCGAACACCTCGGACATATGCTTTCCGAAATGCAGTTCCTTCCACGGGCGTATCCCGATGCGAAGTGGTAAGATAGAAGGGTAGATAAATGAAATCAGCAGTTTGGGACATTTTAAATGATATTCCGGATCCGGAAGTGCCTGCGATCAGCATCGTGGAACTCGGCGTGGTGAGGGAAGTGCATGAAAACGGAAATGCTGTTGAAGTGGTGATGACACCAACCTACTCCGGTTGTCCCGCCATGAAAGCCATGGAAGATGCCGTCCGCGAACGTCTCACCGAAGAGGGAAAGGAAGTGTCCATCCGTGTCATCTACAAACCAGCCTGGACAACCGAATGGCTCAGCGATGAAACCAAGGCAAAACTCAAAGCCTACGGAATCGCTCCACCACCCAAACTCACCTTCGAACATTTACACCCGCTTTCATCTCTGAAGAAAGAAGAAATCACCTGCCCTTTTTGCGACTCCCTCAAAACATCACTCACCAGCCAGTTCGGATCAACAGCCTGCAAAGCTTTGTACTATTGCGACGCCTGCCATCAGCCGTTTGAGTTGTTTAAGTGTCATTGATCGCGGGGCTTCGATACACAGCGGGGCTTCGATACATCCCGAGAGTATCAAAGTTGATACTCCTCGGGACACTCAGCCGCCGCGAGTCTTCGATAGAAATTTTAGCGTGAACTAATACTCCTCATCGGGACACTCAGCCCACGCGAGTCTTCGATAGAAATTTTAGCGTGAACTAATGATACTCCTCGGGATACTCAGCCGCCGCGAATAGCAATTACAATTCAGTTTTTTACTTCAGCAGAATGCAACGTCGCATACGGAACCTATCATCAATCAATCCATCTGTACATCCGTAAATCTGTAATATCCAGGAGGCCGAGTGTCACAACTTATTTAGATCCAATAACCGTTGGCCGAGTGTCTCGTCGCACATCACAAGGTGATGTGTGACGAGATGTATCGAGGCCACGGTTATTGGATTACCACTCGTCCCCTCCTCACCCCTCCATCCGGATACCTGATTTCAATTAAGTAAATACCGGATGATGTGATGGTGGATAGTTGATACGTTTCGTTGTTGCTGCTGGATTGAAGGATTTGTTTACCGTGGTAATCGTATAGGGAAATACTGCAATTTTCGCGGCGGCGGTTGGGGAAATAAATGCTGCATTGTGTGCAGGGATTGGGCTGGATGATGATTTCTCCGGAGGTGTATTTAAAAAAATCCACATCAATAATTGCGGAGTAAATACCGAGGGAGCCCATCTCGAGGCGGTAGTAGTTGCTGGTGTTTGCTATAGGTGAATTGTCGGTGAGGATGTAGGACTCGTCCTTGGTGGGGTTGCCGCAGACACCGGGAAGTTCGTAAATGACCTGGAAGTTTTGTTGGTCG
>JBIIRF010000219.1:0-4712 GCA_044341715.1 Bacteroidia bacterium
TTATTGCGGGAGGGTTCTTCTATTGGCAATTTTTGAAGAACGATTCCGGAGAAGCCTTTGATGCTGTGCCTTCCGATGTGGCTTTCGTTATTTCAGTAGATCCAACTTCCGGTGAACTTCAACGTTTGGCGAAGAGTTCGTTCTTTAATGGCAGTGATAGTGTGCCGGTGTTGAAGTCGTGGCAGGCGGCTTTGCTTGATTTCAATAATGCTTGTCTTAACAACGCCCGGCTGAAAGAGGTTTTTGCTTCATCTCCCTTGCTGATCAGCGGACATGTAACCGGTCCTTCTGCATTTAGCTTGCTGTTTGTGATGCCTGCCAATGCAGAGTTGAGCGCTACTTCAGAGGAGGTAATCGCTACGGTGCTGAAGAAAAAGGGGGCAGTACAATCCCGGAATTACAATGGAGTGGAGATAAAAGAAATGATGATGGAGGAAGGGCGCTCGTTTTCCTGGGCGATTTCCCGTGGTGTGTTGATCGGCAGTACTACGCCTTATCTGGTGGAGGATGCTTTGCGTCAGCAGCGGAATGAAGAGGCTCCTTCTCCGGCAAATGAACTGAAGGCGTTTATCAATGGGAAACCGCGGGAGATGGTGTATGCGGTGCATTATACGGGCTTTGCGAAATGGTTGAAGACGCAATTCAAGGATCCGGCTTCGGTGCGCTTAAATGGTCTCGATCGGCTGGGTAGCTGGTCGGTGATGCGACTTGATCTTCACGCGAATATTATCTCGTTTAATGGGGAGACACTCACAGGCGATACTACAGCGTTCCTGAATCTGTTTCAAAATCAGCAACCCGTTCAGCGAAAACTGATCGATTGGTTGCCGGCGAAAACAGCTGCTGCGGTGATATGGGGTGCGAGTGATCCTGCTGGTTTTTTAAATGGGCTGAAGGATTATCGCAAGCAAATCAATGAGCAGAATAATGCTGCTACTATTCTTCCTTATTTCCGCGATTGGATCGGGGAGGAGATGGCGTTGGTGGTGACGCAGCCTGCTGGTAGTCTCACCGATAATAATTATATGGCAATGTTGAGTGTGAAGAATGCAGCAAAGGCCGCTTCTCAATTGGCAGCGCTGGCAGGAAATACCAATATCAAGGAGGAGTATTATAACGGGTATACTATTCGGGTGATTGATCGGAAGTCGGTGATGCAGGATTTACTGGGCTCGCTGTTTTTCAGAGTGAATAAGTTCTTTTATACGAGCGTGAATAGTCATATCGTGATTGCGAATCAGGCTTCAGTGCTTCGGGCGTATATCAATGATGTGAAAACCGGAAATATGCTGGTGAAGCAGGATCGTTATCAGAGTCTGGCTGCACATGTGCCGGCGAAGGGGAATTTGTTTTTCTATTGTAGTATTCCTCAGTCAGAGCGTTTGTTTAGCAGTATTGCTGCTCCGGCTTGGGTGAAGTGGCTGGCGGAATATGGTGAAGTGTTGAATAACTGGAATGGGTTGACTTTCTCCGTGAGTCGTCAGCAGGGATTGTTTACTACAACTGGTTGTCTGGGATATTTTAATGCTGCTGCACGTGGACCACAATTGGTCTGGAATACAAAACTGGATACAACATTGACCGCTGGACCGTTTTTACCTTCTCCTTCTTCAGGACTCATCTTCGCCGGTGATGCGGGACAACAACTCTATGCATTTGATGAATCCGGCAGTCTGCGTTGGAAGAAGAAACTGGAGACACCATTGATGAGTAAAGTGGAGGCGGTGGACTTTTATAAAAACGGTGCTGTACAGTATTTATTCTCGACGCATTCGTTTGTTTATCTTGTAGATTCGGCCGGTAACAATGTGGGGAATTATCCTTTCCGTTTACCTGCTGAAGCGTCTGCCGGATTGACTTTCGTGCAGGGAGATGCTTCGCGCGATGCCCGTTTTTATATTCCATGTAAAAACCTGCGTTTGTTTGCGTATGATATTTCGGGTAAACCATTGCCGGGTTTTGCACCTATGAAACTTCCGGATGTGGTGGTGCAACCGATTTGTATGTTGAAAGAAAACTCGGAGATGGCAGTGCTGGTGGAGAAGGGTGTTTGTTTCATTGCTTCAATTACCGGCGAGAGAAAATATACGATTAAAGGAACGGTGGCTCCCGATTCAGGAACTGTGCTTTCCTCTTTGCCAGGAAGTGTTGGATTATTTTCTTATCGCTCAGAAAATAAAATGCGCGTGGTAGCTGAAGGAGGTGAGCAGCAGGAAATGGAGTTGAATGGCAGTGAGAATTTTTTTGATATCGCTTTTGGAGATGTGAACGGTGATTCGGTGCCTGATAAGTTAATCGCTGCGAATAATGGTTTCAGAGTGGAGACATTGGATGGATTGACGCTTTTCCGGTTTAAGTCCGATGAACAGTTTTCCGGTGCTGCATTCCATCAGGTAAGTACTGTTTCGTTCATCTCTGCAGTTTCTGCCGGCAGGTGTTATTTGTTTAACAGGGATGGATCTCTTTATGAAGGTTTCCCTTTGTCCGGATATGATGTTCCTTTGATTTCAGAGGGAAGTGAAGGAGAGAAAATTATTCTGTTGCGTAGCGGAGATGATAATTTTAGTTTGTATCAATTGCCGTAGAACCCTATTGGTTTTCGGTTAGTGCGAGTAAGGTTTGTGTTTGAAGGAAGGTGTTGGGGAATTGACTGTCGTTCATAAAATCTAACTTATATCAACTAACTAACTAACTAACCAGTTCAAAAACAGAAAACATGAGTAAAATGGCATTCTTCTACAGGCATGATGAGTTGTATGATTGCAGCCTGAAGGCGCTGAAGCGCAGAGATTATAAAATTGTACATGCGGATGAAAGGAACGGTACTATTACTGCTACCTATCAACGTTCATTATTGAATCCTAAAGTGATGGTAGAAATCAAGGTGGAGAAACGGGATGAGGAGCAATCTTGTCTGAATATCTTCTCTAAAGCGATTGGAGGATTTTTTAGTTCGGATAGATACGTATCGCAACTGGAGGAACGATTGGTCAGTTCACTGGTGAAATTCACTTAAAAAAAAGAGAGCCCCTGGTTTTAACCCGGGGCTCTCTTTTTTTATGATTTCTTCGCAGATTATTCAATCGCGAAATCCACTCTTCTGTTCATTGGATTGAGTGTAGTAGCCATTGGCTCTTTCTCGCCTTTAGATTCAGTAGAGATACGTGCCGGATCAATTCCGTATTGTTTTACAAGATGATCTTTAACATTGTCTGCACGACGTTGTCCGAGTTTCAGATTCTGATCTTCGTTGCCACGTACATCGCAGTTACCTGTAACCTTTAATTTCAGATCAGGATTTGCTTTGAGAACTTTTGCAATTACCAGTAAACGGTCGTAGTTGATGTTTTTGATGGTTGCAGAGTTCAGGTCGAAGAATACGGAAGGAAGGAATCCTGTACCGTTTTTACCGTTTGCTCCACCAACTCCGTCTTTACCGAAGTCGCCAGGTTTCGCAATAGTGATACCCTGGAAGTTAACGAGTGATCCTGCGCCTGTTGATGGCTCAAGGTCGCGGCTGTCAGCAACTCCGTCACCGTCAGTGTCCATTTCAGCTCCGTTGGCATCTACTTTCGCGCCTTTAGGAGTGAATGGATCAGCATCTTTTCCATCTGCAATACCATCACCGTCGGTATCAACAGTTGTTCCATCGCCATATACTTTAGTGCCTTCAGCAGTGCTGTTGTCTTTATCAAACAAGTCGGATACACCGTCTTTGTCTTTGTCACCGCTGATGATGTCGATCTTCTCTTTCATATCAGCCATGTCGTTGTAAACGATTTCCATTGGGTTTACCCATTCCATTGGCTTGTTCTTTTTGCCAAAGGTGTAGTTCACCGCTGCGTTTACCATAATGTAGTTGTCAAACTCAGAGTAAGTTTTAACTGTAGCATCTACATCATCCGTGAATGATTTGCGGTATTCAAAAGCCAGACCAACATCAAATTTGTTGATTTTGTATTTAAAGCCAAGACTCACAGGAATCATCAGCTCAGTAATATTTCCTGATTTGCGCAGTAAAATAGAGTTAGAAGAATCAGATTCAACTTCTGCATCGAAGTTGAACATTCCAACTCCCAGTGTTGCTACCATGTGGAAGTTCTTGTTGCGGTTGAGGAAGGAAATGTTACCGAAATTGTACGTCATTTCGAGTGTTCCTTCGTACATCGGACTATTGTATTTTACAGCCCATTCTTTGGTTCCCGGACCACCAGATCCAGGAAACTGTACTGATTGGTAATTAGTATCTAGGTATTCAACATCATTTCCGCCAAAACTGGAAATCATAAAACGGGCACGAGCTCCAATAGAGTGAGTAATTTGGTGGTGAACCTGTGCTCCAAAGGCCGGTTTCAATAAACCCTGCTCGAGGAAACGGTTATTGTTTTGTGATCCTTTTAATAAGTCACCAAGTAAGTGACTTACACCCACAGTAGCTCCAACCGACCAACGGTCATAGTCTTTAAGTTTTGGAAGTCCATAATTGGAGCTGGAGGTTGATCCGGTATTGTCCTGGGCGAATGCCGAAAGACTGCAACCAATGAGTAGTACGCTGAGTAAACTTTTGATGTTCATGCAAACTGCTTTTTGCGATTAGGATGCAATATTAACTATTCTATCTTTATATCCCTAATTGAATGAAGGTTAACTAATCCTTAAAGGCTAATTTCGTGGAGTTTAGGTTCCGGTGCCGATTCTAAAATCTCTAAGAT
>JBIIRF010000220.1:0-4704 GCA_044341715.1 Bacteroidia bacterium
CTTAATGTGCAGAATGAAATCCAGTAACTGGTGAAGCATAAAAAAATCTAGTAAGTAGCGAGACTATTATCTATCTCCTTCGCGTAAGCAAGAATTCCGCCTTTCAGGTTGTATAGGTTATCGTAGCCGAAGCGTTTTTCGAGTTCGTTGACGGCGGCGGCACTGCGGGCACCACTGCGGCAATGAATAATCACCGGAATATCTTTCCTGATACGTTCAGCTTCGGTTACCACTTCTCCTAATGGAATCAACTCGCCGTTGAGGTTACAGATATCGAATTCATGAGGCTCGCGGACATCGATGAGTTGGAATGTTTCACCTGCATCCTGCATGGCTTTTAGCTCACTTACTGTTTTTTCTTTCATGTTGTTTTCAGGCTGGCGCTTTCTTCGGGTTGGTGGCGTGGATCATTCGATGGGTTGTGCATCGATTTGTCCAGGTATTGGAAGAAGGTGTCGCTGCGGAGACCCATTCGCAGGGTTTCGAGGGCGATGACTTCGTTGGGCGCAATATTACCAAGGTTTACGTTGGCTCCAAAATGTTTGATGAAATAGGCCTGCTGCGATTTCTGTGGTGTCTCCCAGATGATCTTCTCCGTTGGTACTTTGTTGACAATCTTATTGATGAGGACTACGTGGGCCTTCCCGTTCGGACGGTAGATACCGACTGTTCCACTTTCGCGGGCTTCGGCGATCACTTTCCAGGATCCGGCTTCTAGTTCGGAGTTCATCATGTCGATCCATTTGTTCGGGCGGATGAGAATGCCTTCTTCCTTGGATCCAACTTCACTGATAACCGTGAGACGCTTGCTGAGGCGGTGGATGTAATGGAGCTTCTCCGGATGGGGCATCGTAATGGAACCATCGCTGACTTCAGCATATTCCATCTTGTAACGATCCATAAGGCGGAGATAATCGTCGAACTGTCCGCGGACAATAAACGCTTCTAATAATGTCCCGCCGAAATAAACGGGAATTCCGGCTTCTTTGAAAAAAGCCAGCTTGCGGTCGAGGTTCGGGGTAATCAATGAACTCCCGAAGCCTAGTTTAATAATATCGATGTACTCACCGGATGCTTCTACCAGGTTTTCACATTCGGTGACGCTCAATCCTTTGTCCATCACCATGGTGAAACCAGAGTTCCGGGGTTTGGATGTGCGTTGGGGTAAATGACTTAATTCGAAGTTCATACTCATGATCTTCCTCCTTTATCTGAAATAATTGTGTGTATTCGTTGGTCGCTTTCCATGGCGGGTAAGAGTTCGAAGAGGATATCGTAGCCCTTTGGAAAGATGTTCAATACGTTGCCGAGGCATTCGTAAGCTTCTTCAAGATAGCCGGCCTGGTAGAGATAAACCACCTGTCGGAAACGCAGTTCCTGATGGTCGAAATGGTAGAAGAGGCAGGCGTTGATGAGCTCTACGGCTTCGGCGGGACGGTTCAACTCGGAGAGTAATTCCGTGTAGGCAATCCAGCCTTCGTCGTTCTCGGGATCAAAGTCGACCACTTTTTTATAACACTCTTCCGACTCATCAAAATTATTGAGACGGTATTCGCAATCCCCCAACGCCAGCCAGTATTCACCGTTCTGGTCGTCGAGTTCAATGGCTTTTTTAATGTAATGGACAGCTTCATACCAGCGGTCTTCTTCGTCGAAGGTGACACCGATACCAAACCAGGCCTGCGACATCTCCGGGGCGAGCTTCACCGCTTTCCGGTAATAGGTGCGGGCCGTTTCCAGCTCCTGCAGATTTTCATAACACTCACCGATGTTGTAGTAGGTAAAAGCATCAGGCTGGCAATACTCAAACGCCATCTTATAACGCTCAATAGCGTCTTTGAAACGCTCCAGCATCGATAAAGCCTGCGCCATGTCGAGATGGGCCGGGGCGAAATCTTCCTTGATCAATAAACAGTAATCGTAGGCATGCAAGGCTTGCTCAAACAACGACTGCTTCACATACAGATCGCCGAGATAGTACCATAACATGTAGGAGTACGGATGCTCATCGATAAGGCGCTTGTAAAACTCAATGCCTTCGCCAATCCGGTGACTGAATTCCAGACTGATCAGCATCTCTTCCATTGCCACTTCATTGGCCGGATTAGAGATCAGACTCAGTTTATAATAATCTACCGCTTTGGAATATTCGGCCATGTTCTGATACGTAATGGCCAGACTCAAATAGATATCATCCTTCTGGTCGTCGGCCAGCTCCAGGGCTTTCCTGAAACTCGCAATCGCCTTCGGATATTGTTCAAGTGCATTGTAAATATTGCCGCGGATAAGGTGAATCTCAATATCAAAAGGACTCACGTGCTCCACATTCTCCAGCAAACGCAGGCTCTCCTGCTCGCGACCCAACAGCGCATAAACATGGGCTTCCTTCAGGGCGAAATTCACCGACTGCGGATGCAGGGTATTGGCATAACGGGTAACCTCCAGCGCTTTTTCGTACTCTAATCGGTCGATAAAATGGTCGATGATTTTCACCAGGGCATCTACATCAAAAAAGTAGCGCTCCTGCCGCTCTTTCATTTCCTCGTATTTCTCTATAGACCGCTGTATGAGTTCGCTATTCTCATCCAGATTCTCCATATCGTCATCTTCTTCATTCATAAGCCGGATCTTCCTGCAAAGGTAGGGCTTTTCCCCGCTTATACGAAGAAAAAAGAGCAGAATATAGGGTCGGTTCAGGGCGCTTTTTCAACACTTTGGGGTGGAGGCAATGACTATTGCATGAAGTATCTGGTTAATCCTCTATATTTTGGACTTGGTTCAATTGTGTTTGCTACTTTCGCACGGTGCCGTTTTTTTATCGGTTAATCCTCTGGAGGAAATGCACGGAAATAATCTCAAAACTGTGGTGATTGCGGGTGCGGGCGGACTTGTCGGAAGTCGGCTCCTGGATCTCCTGTTGGCAGATGTGACCGTTAGTAAAATTATCCTTCTGGCCCGTAAACAGCCCGAAGTGGAATCGAAAAAGGTGGAGGTATTGCTGACCGATTTTACTCATATCCAGCCGTTAAAAGCAAAACTCGCGGATGCTGAAATACTGTATTGTTGCATCGGTACCACCATGAAAACAGCAGGCTCTAAGGAGGCTTTCCGGGCAGTCGATTATGAGATTCCGTTCCGGCTGGCAGAGTTGGCATCAGCGGCAGGCATTAAGAAGTTCATTGCAGTCTCTTCCCTGGGCGCCGATCCACATAGCCGCAATTTCTATCTCAAAACCAAGGGCGAGATGGAACGGGATATCGCCAATAATTTTCGTTTCCAGAAACTCGCCTTCGTACGCCCTTCTATGTTGCTGGGGCCCCGCAAAGAGTTCAGGCTGGGGGAGAAGATCGGACAGTTTTTTATGGTTGTCTTCTCTTTTATGATGGTGGGACGCTTTGAGAAGTACCGGCCGATCTATGATTTTAATGTAGCCAAGGCCATGATCAGCGTCTCCAATTCGGTGAATAACCAGAAAGTCTACGAGTCCGCCGAACTTTCCTGGCTCGGGCGCTGAGACTTTCCTTTTCCCGATTTTTTTTCTCCGTTCGGCTGCCTTTCATATCGGCCGCCAAAATCCCCCAAATAAAAATTAATGGTTGTCAAATCAATAATTTAACCATTTTGTAACTAATATTAGTGTAACATAAGTCGACCTTTGTGCATCTCATGATTGAAATCATTCCATAACCCCTAAGTAAAAATTTTGTCACTGATAACCAATACATTAAGAAAATAAACAGTACTATGTGTTGCAAGGTACTATCCTAAAGATATATCTTTGCAATGTCAAATAACAACAACAGTATTTAAACAAACATACACGCCATGAAAACTACCTCAATCCCAAACACAGTATTAGCAATGGTAGTGGCCGTTTTTACGACCATACAGGTTAACTCTGCAATCGCTTCTTCATCTAAACGAGTGGAGGCCGTTCGTTACCAAAACACCTGGATCCCTTCAGTGGAACTGAAAGCTGTTGAGATCACCGCTACCCGCACCAAAGCAGTTTTATCGACCGCTGTTGAATACAAGGGCAATATTATACCTTCAGTTCAAATGGCTGATGTAAAAATCAAAGCATCAGGTGTTTATACTCCAGAAGATGTAACTCCTTTAGCGGTGGGTCAGCCAAAACATGGTCAGTACCGCATGGAAGTAGCAGAAGTAAATGGTGTCTATATGCCGACCTCTAACATGGCTCCGGTGACCATCTCTGCCGGTTCACAAGAGGTTGCGGTAACAGTTGATGATGCTGAAACAACCACCACTTCTCGCGGAATCTTCCAGGCCAGCGCCCGCAAAACCTTCGACGTAGTTGTGAACTATATGGCCGAAAAAGCCAACAACCTGCTCCGCTCCTTCATCTCCGGTATGGGCGAAGAGAAATAAAAACCTTCCATTGAGTTTTAATAAGGCCGTCCCGTAAGACGGTCTTTTTTTTTACCCACCAACTCTAAACAGGAGGGAACACAGATAAAGCGGATCCAAACGGATTAGCGCAGATTTACTTCCGGTAAAGACATATTTCTCACTAACTACCAATGATTTATATTCATAAAGAAAGTAATTGCTAGTAGTTCTTAGGCTTTTCAGGGGGGGGCTAGGGGGCTTTGCGCTCCCCGCGAGATCTTGGCGTGGTCCCTGAGCTCCTTTGAAAATTAGAGCATAGTCGAAGGGCTCCCCGCGTTTAAATCTCGGAAT
>JBIIRF010000221.1:0-4700 GCA_044341715.1 Bacteroidia bacterium
CCGATTAACTACTGCGGAATCTGGTGGGAGATGCATCTCGGCTTGTCTGCCTGGCAATATGCAGGCGGCCGGCACGGAGCAACAACTGCGAATGCGATGAAACACATCGACTTTGCTGCGTCGCATGGAATAGGAGGTGTATTGATAGAAGGCTGGAATGCCGGATGGGAGAAGTGGGGAGAGAAAAATGCTTTTGATTTTATCACAACGTATCCCGATTTTGATCTTGCTGAAGTTGCACAATATGCACGATCAAAAGGAGTGGAGTTAATAGGTCACCATGAAACCGGAGGGGATTGGATGCGTTACGAAGAAATGATGGACAGCGCTTTCGCCTTATATGCTTCGCTGGGAATTCATTACGTAAAGACTGGATATGCAGGTCCCATGCAACCCGAGGGTGAATCGCATCATGGACAGATGAAAGTAGCGCATTTGCAAAGAGTAGTGGAGACGGCTGCAAAGTATCATATCATGATCGATGCACACGAACCGGTGATGCCTTCCGGACTAAGCAGGACATGGCCCAACCTTATGACGTATGAAGCGGTCCGGGGAATGGAGTGGAACGCCTGGAGTGAAGGAAATTCTCCAACACATCATTGTATCCTTCCATTTACGCGGGCATTGGCCGGTCCGATTGATTATACACCCGGAATTGTAAATCTGCTGCTCAACTATCGGCAAAGTGAAAGAGTAAAATGGAACGGACTCGATAAAGGAACTTCGCAGGTGCACGGTACGCTGGCGCATCAACTGGCTTTATCGGTGATCTTTTATAGCCCTATGCAAATGATGGCTGATTTACCTGAGAATTATGCGCTGAGTAATATCACGGATGTGCTCAGTCGCATTCCTGCATCGTGGGATACATCCATTGTATTATCCGGAGATCCCGGCAAGTACATCGTGACTGCCCGTAGAAAAGGCAATATATGGTACGTGGCAGGAATTACCAGCGATGAACCGCGAACGATCAATTTAAAAACAGATTTTCTTCTCTCCGCCAAAACTGCAGCTGCTGTAATCTACGAAGATGTTGATGCATCAGACAGAGCGGTTAACGAAGTATCATTGGCGTCAAGAACATTGATGTTAAATGCTGAACAGCCTTTAAACCTGAACCTTAAGCCGGGCGGTGGATTTTTATTAGTAATTGAATTGGAAAATTAATTTGATACCCCTTCTCTTCATAGTCTTATATTTCAACGTGAAGCTATGAAGAACGAAAAATGACACATGAATTTGTAAATCAAAATCAATTTGACCATAAATCATTCTAAAAGCTCATTCCGCGATGTTCCTCCAAAAAAACCAGCCTGTGGTTTTAACCTCAGGCTGGTTTTTTTAATGCAGTACAATGGTATCCACCTTCACCTTGTCGCCTTCATTTACGAAGAGTGGTACGCTTACTTCAGCACCGTTATCCAGTTTCGCTGGTTTCAAGGTGTTGGTAGCAGTATCTCCTTTGAGACCCGGCTCGCAATAATCGATCACCAGTTCAACAAAAGTTGGAGGTTCAGCAAGAATTACGTTTTCGTTCTCGAAGGATACTTTTACTTCCATACCTTCTTTCAAAAACTTGAAGGAGTTTCCGAAAAGTTCATTTGGAACCGGAACCTGTTCGAAGGTTTCTTTGTCCATGCAAATAATGTTATCTCCTTCGTTGTAGAGATAATCCATCATTTTATATTCTACACGTGCAATCTCCACCTCTTCGCCTGAGCGGAAACGGTTTTCGAGGAGTTTGCCGGTTTTCAGGTTACGCATTTTACCCTGGTAGAAAGCACGCAGGTTACCCGGTGTGCGGTGTTGCCATTCTACTATCTGACAGAGTTCGCCGTTATAGCGTAATACTGTACCTACGGATACATCGCCTGTATTTGCCATGTTAGACTTTGTTTAAAGTATGTATTGATTACTGTTTTAATGAAGAAGGCAGAGCGTATACTCTGCCTTCACTTGGTTTCATCTTTTCAATTAACCTTCTACTACGTCGAAGTTCAGTTTAGCGCGGATATCGCGGTGAACGATTACTTCAGCAATGTAGCTGCCGGTTTTCTTGATGTGTTCTTCAGGCATTACCACATTCTTCTTGTCGACTTCGTAACCCATACCTTTGAGTTTGTCTACAAGTTGTTGTGATGTAACGGATCCGAAGAGTTTGCCGTTTTCACCCACTTTCGCGCCAATAGAAAGAGTAACTCCTTCCAGGGCGGCAACTAATTTCTCGGCATCGCCGCGAACTTTGTTGAGTTTATGGGCACGCTGTTTTACTGTTTCAGCATGAATCTTTTTGTTGGTCTCGTTGGCAATTACCGCCATCCCGCGTGGGATAAGATAATTACGTCCGTAACCGTTACGCACTTTCACGATATCGTCAGCGTAACCAAGGTTTTTTACGTCTTGCTTGAGAATGATTTCCATGGTTATAACCTCCTGCGCTTATTTTAAAAGATCTGTTACGTAAGGCATCAAGGCAAGGTGACGAGCACGCTTAACTGCTTGGCCAACTTTACGCTGAAACTTCAGGGAAGTTCCGGTAAGGCGACGTGGCAATAATTTACCTTGTTCATTTACAAATTTGGTCAGGAAGGTAGCATCTTTGTAATCGATGTACTTGATGCCAATCTTCTTGAAACGGCAGTATTTCTTTTTTTGTACCTCCACTGCCGGTGGATTCAGATAACGGATATTACCGTTCCCTGCATTTGATGTTGTCGACATGTTTCGGGTTCGTTTAGTTGTTTACTGCTTCTTCCTGTTTTTTCTGGGCTGCATTTTTACGCTTCCTGTCATTGTAAGCAACGGCGTGCTTGTCAAGAGAAACTGTGAGGAAACGCATAATACGCTCATCCCGCTTGTATTCGATTTCCATTTTAGCAACCAATGTTGGTTCAGCCTGGAATTCGAACAGGAAGTAGAACCCTGTGTTCTTCTTCTGTATTGGGTAAGCCAGTTTGCGTAATCCCCAATTGTTCTCGTGAACAATTACGGCACCGTTGTCGGTGAGGAATTTACGATACTTTGCAACCGCTTCGTCTACCTGCTCCTGAAGCAATACTGGAGTCAGGATGAATACGGTTTCATACTGTTTTTTCATTTTAACTGGTTTTTTCCTTTTGAGGACTGCAAATTTATAAAAATCTTCCATTCAATCATATAGAATGGGGGAAAAACTTTGAGTTGCCTATAGTATTTGAAAATCAGTGCTTTACACGAGGTGATTAAACAGTTTCGACCTTTGGCTCCGGTTTTATGTTGTGTTTGGAGCCTCTTTGGGACTGTTTCCGGCTATTCGTACCTTAATGCTTCGATCGGGTCGAGGTTGGAGGCTTTGATGGCCGGATAGAGTCCGGAGATGAGTCCAACGATGAAGCAAACGATAACTCCACCGGTAATCCAAAGCCAGGGAATGATAAAGGTTCCACCCATGGCCATGGAAACCAGGTTGCCGATCAACACTCCCAGGATGATTCCTAACAATCCTCCCATCTGGCAAATGAGAATGGCTTCTGTGAGAAACTGTTTGCGAATGGTAGATCTGGTAGCTCCGAGGGATTTGCGAATACCTATCTCGCGGGTGCGCTCTGTAACAGAAACCAACATGATATTCATTAGACCAATTGCGGCTCCGAGCAAGGTGATGATTCCGATGATGGCTGCAGCACTGGTGACAGAGCTGAGGGAGTCAATGACCAAACTGGCCAGACTATCACTCTGCGTAATTTCAAAACTATCTTCGGCACCAATACGGTCTTTGCGGATATTGCGCATGAGTCCGGTTGCTTCCCCTTTTGCCGGTTCAATATCGGTGGTGTTGTCAAGCTTTACTGTAAGGGTGTAGCTGGTGTTATCGGTTGCATATTCCTGCTTGACATTCAAGAGGGGGATCAGGCAGATTTTGTCTCCTCCCATACTCATACTTGATCCTTTTTCTTCGAGCGTACCGATGACCCTGTATTTGGAACTACCCACACTGACAATTTGGTCAATAGCAGATTTCTTGGGAAAGAGTTGATCCACGAGTTCATTACCTAAAAGACATACATGCATACCGGCGTCGATGTCTTGTCGGGTGAAATTTCTACCGGCTGCTACTTTGTATCCTGATACTTCCAGGTAGTTTTCATCTACTCCCATCACTGTGATGTTCGGATTCGATTTTTCGCGTTCATGTTTGAGTACTCCCACGGGTGTGGCCATTGCAGAAACCGAGACCAGTGACGGATAATGAAAGGATCGGGAGAAATCTACTGCCTGGTAATAGGTGATTTTCTGATGTCTCTTCGGCTTTTTACCGCGTCCGCCCATGTGGATATTCATCCCCGAATTTCGGATGGTAAAGGAGTTGGATCCCATACTCGAAAAACTGCTGTTGATGGATCCTTTTAAGGCGTCAATAGAGGTGAGAATGCCAACCAATGCCATGATTCCAAAGGCAATGATGAGGATCGTAAGGACGGTCCTGAGCATCTGGCTGCGGATGGCGGTAAGGGCTATTTTGACATTTTCACGGGTCGTCATGCCTCAAAAGTAGGAAGTTGCAGGGTAATTGGCTGATTTTTGTGAAGAAGTGGTTAAAATTTACCCCGAAGTGCAATTTCGGGCATCTCTTTTCGTATTATTGCGTATACGAAATATATAACTCTCAAATAAATCATGAAAAAAATCTTCATCGCCGCAGCCAGATGCTCAGG
>JBIIRF010000222.1:0-4655 GCA_044341715.1 Bacteroidia bacterium
CGAGCTGTACCGATAAACGATCGTATTGTTCTCCCGGACCTCGCGATGATAAATACCAAAGAATTATGCTGATGGCAATGATGATCTTTCCGGCATCGAATAGAAAAATTCTCACTTTTTCCACAATAGCATACAATATATTCGACCAGCGCGGCATTCGGTAAACCGGAATCTCCATGATGAAGTAGGCTTTTTCACGGGTCTTTACAAAGTGTTTCACCAATGCGGCTGATGCAAGGGCTGCGAGAAAGCCGATGAGATACAACGACATCATTACGAGTCCTTGCAGACCGATGAATCCTAATACGAGTTTTTGGGGAACGACTAATGCGATCAATAAAGTATAAACAGGAAGTCGTGCCGAACAACTCATCAATGGTGTAACAAAAATGGTGATGATGCGCTCTTTCCAGCTGCCGATTGTACGTGTAGAAAGAATTGCAGGAACAGCACAAGCTGCACCGCTGATCAATGGAATTACCGAGCGACCGTTTAAGCCGAATTTACGCATCAGTTTATCCATCAGAAAACTAACGCGGGCCATATACCCGGAATCTTCCAGTATAGCAATGAAGGTGAACAGTAAGGCAATTTGCGGAATGAAAATAATGATCCCTCCAATGCCTGCTAATATTCCGTTTACTACGAGGTCGTTGAATACACCTTTCGGCATAACAGAACTTACATAGTCACTCAAGGAGGCAAACATTTCGTCAATGAAATTCATCGGCCATTCTGCTAAAGTGAATATGGCCTGGAACATCAAAAACAAGATGACCAGAAAACTGACATATCCCCAAACGCTATGCATGAGCAGCATGTCAATCTTTTTCGAGAATCCTGATTTTTTATCTTTTTCTCCCTGATGAACCGAGTGGGAGAGAATATCCTGAATGACTTTGTATCGCTCCAGTGTTTCATATGATTTCAAATTCTCAAAATCATCACCTGAAACCTGTACAATTTCGCGGGCGTTTACTTTCTGATATCCGAGCAGGTTGAAATCGTCAATTGCGTCGATATGATGTGCAATTTGTAATGCTGCGTAGTTGCTGTTTAATTTCAGCGCCTGACGAAGCGACATCAGCATTTTCGGAGAGAGATCGCCTGTATAAAAAATATCTTTTTCAGGAACCGGAATAGGGTTGATCAACGCTTGCTTCAGTTCTTCAATGCCGATTTCATTGCGTGCATTGATGGGTAAAATGCGAACACCAAGTCGTCGTTCCAATTCATCCAGTTGAATATCGATGCCCTCTTTTTTTACGAGGTCCATCATGTTCAATGCAATGATGCATGGAATCTTTAAGTCGATTACCTGACTCGCCAGAAATAAACTCCTCTTCAGATTAGTACCATCGACCAGTAAAACAACCATGTCAGGATGACTTTCGTTTTCAGGATCACAGAGTACTTCAAAGGGAATCCGCTCGTCGGGCGACTTCGGATATAAACTATAGGTGCCGGGCAGATCAATTACTTCAAATGATGTAGCTGATCCGTTTGCTGAATTATAGATACGGCAATGACCGATTTTTTTCTCAACAGTAACTCCGGGGAAATTGGCAATCTTTTGATGGAGTCCGGTCAGACTATTAAAAAGCGAGCTCTTCCCCGAATTCGGGTTTCCGACGAGTGCAACTTTCACATAACGTTGACGGATATCCGTATCCGCTGAGGCATTCTGAAACAAACCGGTTTGTACTTTTTTAGATGCGTTTTACAAAAATGGCTTCTGCTTCATCCATGCGGATGCCCAACATTGAATTGTTAATCTGTATCGCCATCGGACCGCCTAATGGAGCAAAGCGGTCAATTTTGATTGTCTCACCAGGCAGACACCCCATCTCCAGCAATTTCTGCTTCATCCGGTCGTCGGAAAATGATTCGATTATGGCGGAATCACCTTTATGTAAGTTGGACAGACGGATCATTTTGGATTGCATACACCCTCTTGTTTAGAATCATTCTAAAGACTTTGCTAAGATAATCACCACAAGCATCGCCACCATAATCAACGGCACAACTAAAATATAGTCAGCTGGTTTTCAGTACTATAAGTAAAGTGATCTTTGTCAGCAAGCCTGCCGTGGAGCCGGTTTGTTGGTATGATGTCCCCAACTTGGGCAGTCGCACTTCTTTTTAAAAAGGCTGCATCCCGATTGGGTGAAAAGAACTCCGGCCAGCAGCACATAACCAATGATCGATTTTTTCAGCTTCATAACTCAAAGATAAGGTATAAATGGAGAAAAGCTGTCAGGATTAATGTCGGTTCTTTCATCTAGTTATAAAGAAGCAGATTTTGATGCATTTTGTTGGTAATCGACATAGCCGACCTCATGTTACTTGACGGCAGTGTTGTAATTTGGTGCCCGCAATGAAACGGACGCTCTTCGAAATCGGACGCTACTGGATCTTCATGAAAGGCCTCTTTCTGAAGCCGGAAAAATTCAACGTGTATTATCGTCAGGTGATGCATGAATTGGTGAGCATTGGTGTTGGTGCCCTCGGTCTTACTGCCCTGACTTCGGTTTTTATGGGTGCCGTAATCACCATCCAAAGTGCTTATAACCTCGTGAATCCGATGGTGCCGATTTATGCTGTGGGTATCGTTGCAAGAGATTCAATCATTCTGGAATTTTCGCCCACCATCATCATGCTCATTCTTGCAGGTAAGGTGGGTTCGAGTATTGCATCCGAAATCGGGACAATGCGCGTGACCGAGCAAATTGATGCCCTTGAAATTATGGGGATTAATTCATCCGGTTATCTGACGTTGCCGAAAATTATTGCCGGACTCCTCATTATGCCCTTCGTAGTTTTATTGAGTATGTTTCTGGGAATCCTTGGCGGATGGGTGGCAGGCGATATGAGTGGAACTGTGCCTTCTGCAGATTATATCCGCGGATTACAGGATCAGTTTGTACCGTTTAATATCGTTTTCGCAATGATAAAAACGCTGGTCTTCGCTTATATCATTACGAGTGTTTCTGCATACCATGGTTATCATACCGATGGTGGTGCGCTGGAAGTGGGTCAAAGCAGTACCCGTGCAGTTGTGTACAGCAGTGTGGTGATTTTGATATTCGATTATATATTGACGCAGTTAATCCTTGCCTGATTCTACGAGATGATTGAGGTAAAAAATATCGATAAAAGTTTCGACGGTAAACAGGTGCTGGAGGATATTTCCTGCACTTTTGAAACCGGCAAGGTGAATCTGATCATCGGGCAAAGTGGAATGGGAAAAACGGTGCTGATGAAATGCACGGTTGGTTTGTTCGAGGTAGATAAAGGTGCAGTGTTTTTTGATGGACGTAATTTCAGTGAGATGGATTTTAAGGAACGCAAACCTATTCGTCAGGAAATCGGAATGGTATTTCAGGGCGGTGCGTTGTTTGATTCACTTACGGTGGAGCAGAATGTGATGTTCCCTCTGAATATGTTTACTTCAATGTCACTTGCCGAGAAATTGGATCGTGTGAATTTTTGTCTGCATCGTGTGAATCTCGAAAATGCCAATAAGAAATTTCCATCTGAGATTTCCGGCGGAATGAAAAAACGGGTGGCGCTTGCGAGAGCTATTGCGATGAATCCCCGGTATCTTTTTTGCGATGAGCCAAACTCCGGACTTGATCCCAAAACATCTATCGTGATCGATGACCTGATCAAGGAGCTAACAGAAGAGTTTAACACGACAACCGTTGTGAATACGCACGATATGAACTCGCTCACAGAAATCGGCGAAAAAATTGTGTTCATCTACAAGGGAAAAAAGTGGTGGGAAGGTGCGTATGAGGAAATCCGTCATTCCGATAATAAAGAATTGAACGATTTTGTATTTGCGTCGAAGATTATGCAACGCATGCGCGATTGAAAAAATACTCATGAAAAAATTATTGCTTTTAATTACCGTTTGCCTTGCGCTGTTTTCTGCCTGCAATTCTGATGGTGGTCAGTCTGGTGCGGCGAAACCGGTGAAGAAAGACCTGAAGTCGTTCGATAAAAAAATCAGTCTTTCAATTGACTCCCTGTTGGTAGATTCAGTACTTACCACTGATACACTAACGTTTGCGGAGTACCGAAATGATATCCTGGGTTTCTACCGTAACCGGAACTGGAAGTTTGCCTGGTATGGTACTTCGGGTCTTCGTGAGCATGCAGGTTATCTGATGCAGTTTCTGGAAAAGTCGGGACTTGAAGGGGTGAGAGATTCGTTTCCGTTACTCAATGAGTTACAGGAACGAATGGATATCGCCATGAATGATGATAGTCTTACTACTCCAGATCCATTACTGGATGCATTGCTTACTACATCCTTTTTCTGGTATGCAGATAAAGCCTGGAGCGGACTCCCCGAGGAGAAAACCAAGGCGCTGGGTTGGTTCCTGCCGCGATACCACGTTGACAAAACCGAATGGCTCGATTCTGCATTGCAACATTCTCCGGATGGAAAGTTGTTATCGCAAGCGGTGTTCAGACAATATTATTGGTTGCGTTCCTATCTGGAAAAGTATGATAGTCTTGCGCGCAGTGGTGGATGGCCGGTTGTGCAGCCAAAGGTTAAGTCACTTCGGTACGGCGATACCGATAGTATTCTTCCGCTGCTTTCTTCCAGTCTTTATTTGCACGGAGATCTCGATAAAGCGGATACG
>JBIIRF010000094.1:0-7679 GCA_044341715.1 Bacteroidia bacterium
GCCAGAATATCCAGCACCTTTGGTGTTACGTCAGGGATAGGGCCATCATCAAAAGTAAGGTAAAGTACTTTCTCCCGGCGACTGAAATTCCAGACAACACCCGGGTAAAGCCACTTCATCCACCAGCGCACTTTCACCATATTTTTTATTGATTGACTTTGCTAAGGTACTAAAATGAAAAAGCCCCGATAGCGGGGCTCTTTCATTTATTGGTTTATTTATTTACCGTATTGGGCTTCCAGCTTTTTAAAGCGTGGTTCCAGCTGCTTCACGATATCATCCTGGCCATTCACTTTAGCCATTCTGATCAGCTCGTTAAACACTGCCATTCCCTGATTCAGTTCACGATCTACGAATTTGAGGTATTGTGTTCCTTTCAGAGAGAAATAATAGTTCAGTTCATCTTCATAGATATCTGCCATGCGCAAAGTAATTGCACGGGCCATATCCATTGCATGTTTACGACGGCCTTCAGGTAATTCAACGGTATTGCTGTTCAGCATAGCACCATCAGGACCAATAGAAGGTGTTTGAATTCCTTTTGCGGCATTGAAGTACAATTCAACCGGACGCAGCATCATAACATTGTATGGAACTGTTTTATCCGGCATTTCATCGTTCATCTTATCCAGTACAGTGATCACAGAATCCAATCTGCCTTCCTGCAATAATCCCTCAGCGAGGCGAGAGAAATTATTTCTGAAGTTCATGGTCATGTTCAGGTTATTCTGATCGAGGTAAACGTCTTCACGTTTCATATTTCCCCACAAGAATTTACCCATCATGTTTTCGTACATGGTTTTCACACCTACGCGTCCGGTCTGGCCTGATCCATCCTGCGTCGTACGAATCGGCACAAAGCGATAAGTCAAACCTTCCAGCTGGAAGTATGGTTCGAGATTCAGGTAGCTATCGTTTCCAACAGTTACAGCGAAGTAAATTGGACGTGTCCAGTCGTTGCGTGCAATGAGATCAAGGATCATCAGATCTGCTTTCATCAGGTAAGTACGATCGATCTCCCAGAAGATAGTATCTACAATCAGACCTGCATCTTCCGGCTTCACCACACCATTTTTCAGCACCGCTTCCTTATCCACTTTCACAAAGAATTTCTTGGTTGGGAAGTAATTCAGGTCTGTTCCGCCTTGTGTACGCACCTTCGACTCCGGCGCATCGCTGGCAATGAAATCCATTACCTGTTTCAGTTCTGTATAGCCAGGAATCTGACGGTCATAGAACGGAACATAATCGCGGGTACCTTGTACATATTTCTCATGCGGCATACTGAACGGAACAGCATCACTCTTATAGGCCTTCCGTTTCATCTGGTCGATGTACCAATCGGTATTCAAGAGACTCAGATTCACTACCCGCACATCGGTACGAACATCCTCCACATCCTGTGCATACCAGAGCGGGAACGTATCATTATCACCATTGGTAAACACAATCGAATTTGGTGCACAGCTTTGGAGATAGTTCCAGGCGATATCGCGCGAAGTATAACGGTGTGAACGATTGTGATCATCCCACCCTTCCTTCGCCATCAAACCGGGAACAGCAGCGAGGCAGAGCAGTGTTGCAAGTGTACCACCTACCGGCATCGGCACTTTCGATTTCTTCAAACGCTCTGCAATGGCCGCAACACCCAAACCAATCCAGATTGAAAACGCATAGAATGACGCAGCATATGCATAGTCACGTTCACGAGGCTGATAAGGATATTGGTTCAGATAAAGTACAATCGCCATTCCGGTGAAGAAGAAAAGCAACATGGTAGTCCATGCATCATGATTATCGCGGCGATAATGCCAGATCATTCCAATGATTCCCAGAATAAGCGGAAGGAAATAAAATTCATTCCGGGCTTTATTGTTTTTCATTCCATCCGGTAATTCACTCTGAGGACCCAGACGCATTTCATCAAGCGGGGTAATTCCGGAAATCCAGTTTCCTTTCATAATACCACCATGACCCTGCTGATCGTTCTGACGACCGGCGAAGTTCCACATGAAATAACGCCAGTACATATGAATCACCTGATATTCCCAGAAGAACTTCAGGTTTTGCGCGAAGGATGGAGTCTGGTCACCCTTGATTCCAGCCCATTCTTTATAGGCATTGATATGATTATCCTGCGAGCTGTACATCCTCGGGAAAATCGTGCAGGCTGTTGGATCGTACACCGGTGTAATTTTTCGGGTAGTCTCCATATACTTTCCATCAGACGACTTGGTATACTGCATTGAACCTTCCTCCAGATCAACCTGACGGGCATTATAGTATTGACCATAGAACAACGGACGATCACCGTATTGCTCACGATTGATATAACTCAACAGGTTAAATGCATGCTCCGGATCGTTTTCATCCATCGGTGTATTGGCATTTGAACGAATCACGATCATAGCATACGAGCTATAACCGACCAGAATAAACACCACGCACAATAACGAAAGATTCCAGATCGGCATATTACGCTCACGGGTACGCTTCAGACCGAAATAAAGTGCGGCCGACACTCCCAGGAAGAAAATCACAAATCCTGACCAGAACGGCATACCAAATCCATTCACAAACATCAGATCCGCTTTCGCAGCAATCTTCACCAAGGTAGAAATGATACCATACTGGATAACGCCAAGAATAGCAACACCTGCCATAGCTGTTTTGATGATACCGGCAGTAGTTACTTTATACTTACGGAAATAATAGATAAACGCAAGTGCAGGAATCGTGAGCAAGTTCAGTAAGTGAACACCGATAGAGAGACCCATCAGATACGCGATCAGGATAATCCAACGATTAGCATGCTTCTCATCCGCCACAGCATCCCACTTAAACATCGCCCAGAAAACGATAGCCGTAAAGAAGGAGGAAGATGCGTACACCTCTCCTTCTACCGCTGAAAACCAGAACGAATCACTGAATGTATAAGCCAGGGCTCCTACAAATCCGGCACCCATGATAGCGATAATGTTACCCGGCTCCACATCTTTAGCAGGAGCAAGGATTTTTTTCGTGAGGATAGTGATGGTCCAGAATAAGAACAGTATTGTTCCCGCACTCATCAGCGCGCTCATAATATTGATCATAACGGACACCAGCGTCACATCACCACCGGCGAAGAGACTCATGATACGACCCATCATCAGGAACAAGGGTGCTCCCGGAGGGTGTCCTACCTGTAATTTGAAAGAGGATGCGATAAACTCCCCGCAATCCCAGAAACTGCCTGTTGGTTCAATGGTGCTGATGTACACAAAAGCCGAGATGGCGAAGGCAAGCCAGCCGCATAAATTGTTGATAAGCCGATAGTTCTGCATATTGGATTTGACAATCCGGCGAAGTTAGAAAATTAACGCGTATAGCGACTTATTTGAGGTGTTTTAAACCAGAATTTAACAATAAACCAACCTCCGATAGACCCATCGAAACGGGAAAAACGGCTATCCATTAGATTCCCGTATCCCAAATACATGATGTTTTAGTCATACAAATCTCATTTTTGTATTTCGGTTATCACCTGATTTACCGGAAATCATACATCACATCGTGTGTATTTTGAATCAGCTATAGTTATGATTGGGATAAATCAGAAAAGCTGCCGTCCTAAAATCAACCGTAATCAATTGTTTTATAATATTTTAAGAGGCTGTAATTTTACCCGACAATCATTGTTTAAATTCAAAAAACTATTCTGCTCCATTTGATCTTTCGTCATCACTTATATTCACCCAACTAGACTTATAATTAATCATTAAATAATAGTACAATTCAGCACTTCCCCGTACATTTGCGATCTATGTTAAAATGGGTGAAATACGCACTAATTTTTTGCTTACTCGCAATAGCAAATTATAGGGGATTTAGTCAGACAAATCCGGCCCCCTTTAACTTGGGTGGCGGGAACTACTCATTTACCACCTGGTCGAATGCAAGTCCTGCGGGTACTTATCCAGCCAATATGTACCTCCACACCTGCAGTCAGGATTCTAACCCTGCTTTGGGAGATGCAACAACCGGTGATTATACTGCTGCTTACAATTTGGCAACAGGAAATCGTTTTACCGGACTTACCAATTTCGGATTAAGTATCTTCAATAAAGCCAAAACTCCTGCAACAGTTGGAGCAGCCGTGATCGGTCTAAACACCACCGGCCGCACAAATATTACTGTAAGCTGGGAGTCGCGCACCTGGGCTTTAGGAAATGCCTACAATCTTCGATTACAATACCGGATTTCTACGGCATCAGCCTGGCTGGATGTGCCCGGACCCATTGAATATATTTATACCGGAGCTGTACCAAATATTCAAACAATCTCTGTAAATCTCTCCACCGCCACTGCGAATGCTGTCGACAATCGTCCGAACATGCAACTGCGCTGGAAATACTACTATGTAAGCGGATTCTCCGCATTAAGCAATACCATCGGTCTCGACGAGATCAACATCTCCAGTATCGCAAACTCAGGAAACAACATTGCTACCGGATTAATAGCAGGATCACCATTTTGTGTATCTCCTACTACAGGTAACACCGTTGTTGTCCCATTCAATTATAATCCGGCTGCAAATTTCCCTGCAGGCACATGTACTTTCACAGCAGAGCTCAGTAACTCCGCCGGACAGTTCACTACACCCACCATCATCGGAACAGTAGTATCAAACGCAAGCGGAGCACAAAGTATAGTCGCCACATTACCTCCCGGACTCGGAACCGGAACATCGTATCGCATACGTGTCATCAGTGATGTACCCGCTGTAGTAGGAAATGACAATGGCGTGGATCTGACCATTCGACTATCGCCTTTTGATGTGACCATACCCGCCGCCAATTGCCAGAGCAGCGCTTCGATTATCTCCTGGTCGTTACCGTTAGGTTGCTACAATGAAATTATGGTAGTAGCGCAGGCACTTAATCCGATTGTTGCAACACCATCAGGTAACGGCAGCGCTTATACGGCAAATAGTGTATATGGATCAGGTACTCCATTCGGCACCGGCTTTGTGGTGTATAAAGGATCAGGAAGTAATGTAACTGTTACAGGTTTAACCAACAGCACTCTTTACTACTTCAAGATCTGGGTTCGATATGGCAGTGAATGGAGCAGCGGCGAAGAAGTGTTCTGTACGCCAGGAGGAGGTACACTGCTCAAACGTGGAGACTTCATGGTGCTTGGTGTGAATGCCAATAACCAGGCCTGTGGATTTGCTTCCGGATCAGATGAAATCAGCTTTGTATGTTTCAGAGATATTACCACAGGAACAACATTAGATATTACTGACAATGGATGGCAACGTGCAGTTCCCAACAGATGGGGAAATACAGAAGGAACAGTTCGTATGACACGCACCGGAGGTACTATCGTTGCAAGCACAGTAATTACCATTCGTTTCGATGGAAGCGGAAACGGAAATAGTGTAAAGCCCGATGCTGCATGGTCGTTCGCTAACCTCAATGGAATTAATCAGTTCAATCTTAATTCCGGTGGTGATCAGTTCTTCTTTATGCAAGGAGGAAACTGGATTCCGGGAACTGCATCCGGACACGATGCCCAATATACCGGCACCATACTTTTTGGTTTTAATACAAATACTACCTGGACCAACTTTGGATTATCCACTCAGCAAAGCGGTCCGTACCCGACACTCGATTGTTATACCATTACACCATTAACGGGCTCTGACTGGATTAAATTTACAGGAACCTATCCGAATTCTCTTTTGCCAAAAACACAACGGAACTGGGTTGATAGTATCAATGACGCTGCTAAATGGGTACGACATACCAGTTGCACGAATTATAATGCAGCAAATCCAAATTACACAGGTGCCGATGATACTTTAACTATTATCATGGGAGGGTATATGCGCGGAAAATGGGTAGGTGCAAAAAGTACTGATTGGTGGACATGCGACAACTGGGAGGATTTTGTAATTCCCGATAGCACTACCAATGTATGGGTACCACCATCCGGTGTAACATTCAACTGCCGTCTTAAATTAGACTCAACACATTACTGTCGTGATCTCACTATTGACGGATATGAAGTAAATGGAGCAGATACCAATATGCGCATTCTTCGTATTCACGGTAACTTAACGATCAACGGAGGAGAACTTGATTTCAGTGATAATAATCCAAACACAAAAGATGGAGTAATTTATCTGCGTGGTAACTGGACCAACTTCAATGAAACAGCCTTCCGCGAAGGAAACAGCAAAGTATATCTGGATGGAACTTCTCTACAGCCAATCAATACACCGGTTCGGGAAGTATACTGGCAACTGGAAGTAAATAATCCCGCCGGAGTAAACGCAGGTACGGCCATACAAGTACAGAATCAATTAAATCTTGTGAACGGATTGATCAATACCGGATCAAACGAAGTATATGTTACCACCTCTGTTACTACTTCTATTGCCGGACATGGACTCACCCGTTACATCAATGGTAATCTTCGTCGACAAATAGCCACCAGCGGTATTTATGATTTCCCTATCGGATTTTCGACAGCCTATGAATTAGCAACCTTGAATTTCGCCAGCCAGGCGGGAATCGCCAACATACTCAGCAGCTTCAAAGCACCATCACCGGGAGCAGCGCCAAATCCGGCATTGTGCTTTATCAATTCAAGTCCGATAACCGGTATGCTGAATGCAGGTAACTGGACCATTACTCCGAATGCCACACCAATTGCACTGAACATGAGTATGACGCTGAATGAACGCGGACACTCAAACTCTGTTGCACCTGCATCACGTTATGGTATCATTCGCCGTGATGATGAATTGAATGACTGGTTCGGTACTCCGATTGGTGTTCACAGCAACGGAACACAAATTGAAGTCGGCGGTACAGCTACTGCAGTAAGAACAGGTATCACAACTACTACATTCTGGGGTGACTTCGCAATTGGTTTCGGAAATGCTCCGTTACCGGTTGAATGGTTATCGTTTACAGCTACTCCTTTAGAACAAACGGTTGTATTAAAATGGAGTACTGCCAGCGAAAAAGACAATGATTATTTTGTGATAGAACGCAGTCAGAATGGTTTGGATTTCGAACCGATCGGACAGGTTCCGGGAAGTGGTACTTCATCGATCATCAACAACTACCGTTTCATTGATACCGCGCCATATTCCGGAACAAGTTATTACCGTATCCGACAGGTTGATTTCAATGGCGATTACGATCAGAGCAAAACTGTTCTTGTTCGTATAGGCGATGGCGTTAGTGTGTTTAATGTCTATCCGAATCCCGTTCATGACGAGGCCACTTTAGTGATTCGTTCAGATGAATATACAACCGGACTTGTGGAGATATTTGATGCCGCAGGTAAACGGATCTATTCAGATATTGTTGAGGTACAACAAGGAGAAAATGGGTTTATCATTGATTTGAACTCCTTTGATGCCGGTGTTTACTCTGTCCGTTTCGGAGAGAAAGTCATCCGTTTAATAAAGTACTAATCGACAGTTTTTACAACTGTGGTTTGTACTGATTATAGCATTTTAAATTCAACTACCAGTTTGTTGTTTCTCACAGAGACCGATTGCTATCTGGAGCAAAGTGGTTTCTCGCAGATCCCGATAGCTATCGGGAGCTGAGACCGCAGAGTGAGATCGCAGAGACCGATAGCTATCCGGAGCAAAGTGATTTCTCGCAGGGCAC
>JBIIRF010000223.1:0-4631 GCA_044341715.1 Bacteroidia bacterium
TTCCAGGCTGCCAGTCTTCCTACCATCCCTGCTTTTGCAGCATGTGTATGTACAATGTCCGGTTGGTAATCCTGAATGATTTTCTGAAGATGCAGGTAGGCTTTATGATCTTTCAGGAAGTTTATCTCTCGCATCATGTCCGGTATATAAACTGGGTTGAGTCCAAGGTTTTTCAACATAAACTCTGAACTTTCTTCCGATTCTTCCTTCATTCCGGCTACAATCATCGTGTCAAAATCGGGGCGTAACCGGGCTGCGATGCTGGCAGCATTGTAGGTGATTCCTCCGAGGTTTAGTCGGTTAACTATTTGTAATACGCGTGGCTTTCTTCCTCCGGTAATGCTGCCTTTGTGTATAACGGCAGGGATATGTGCAGTGGAAATTTCCGGCGATGGTTCCTGTTGGATATTTTTCGGATAGCCGGGGAGGTAGAGATCATGTGAAAGAGTGTTTTGATCTTTCAGTAAGGTCTCGTAATAACTCCGCATGTCTCCTACTAACCGTTCTACACCAAATCGCTGTCCCGCAAATCCGGGTCCAAGCTTACTCATTTGTTGTCGTAAAGTTTCGTCGGTAATAAGCCGGCTGAGTCCGTGTGTGAAAGCGGTTTGATCGCCGGTGGGGACAATAATGGCCGTTTTGTCGGGGATAACTGTGTCGCGTAGTCCTCCTGCATCGGTGCTGATAATTGGTTTTCCTGCAGCTTGTGCTTCTATCAGACTCACTGGCGTTCCTTCGTTGTTGGAGCTGAGTGCTACAATGTCGAGTCCTGCGAGTGCAAGTTCAATCTGTAGTATCCAGCTGGTGAAGGTGAGGGTGGCCTCCGGTTGGTAATTCTCAGGTGTATTGAAGGTGATGTTTAAATTCCGGCACATCGCTTCCAATGTGGCCCTGTCTTCTCCATCACCAATAATGAAGGCGTGGATCTTTTTACCGTGTTCCTGTATAAGCTGCTTCCATGATTCGATGAACAGCGGATGGTTTTTGATAGGTACCAGTCGGCCGATGATGCCAATGGCAAGTGTGTCGTCACTGAGTTTATACTTGTCGCGGAATTGTCGTCGTAATTCTTGCTGGTTGAGTGAAAAGCGACTGAGGTCAAATCCAAGAGGTATGGTTTTTATTTTCTCGGGCGCACATACTTTATATATGTTGCTGAGTTCATGTTTCTGTTGTTCGCTGATGGCGATAATCCCGGTACTGATGCGGGCCATCATGCGTTCAATGCCGATGAATACATTGGTTTTGGCCGGACTGAAATACCCGTGAAAAACGTGTCCGTGAAATGTATGCAATATCACCGGCACATTCAATTGGTAGGCAGCTACGCGTCCGAGTGTTCCGGCTTTGGCGGCGTGGGTATGTACAATATCCGGCTTGAAATTGCGGATAATGTTTTTGATATCCGAGTATGCTTTACGATCGTCTGAAAAATTAATCTCCCTCCGCATATTGTGTATGTAATGCGGCTTGAGCTTCATCCGCTCGAGAATGAATTCAGAGCTTTCTTCTGATTCATCTTTAATACCCGCAACCAGCATCGTTTCGTAATCGGGAGAAAGGTACGAGCTGAGGTAGGCGGCGTTGTAAGTGGGGCCACCCAGATTTAAGCGGTTGATGATGCGGAGTACGCGAGGCATCTTATTGCATATGTTTATTAAACCACCAATATTGGAAGACGAGTAAAGCCCATATCTTCCCGGTTGCTTCGCCTTGTTGTTCGCTATGGATGGATTGTACCAGTTTGTTTATTTCGGTGGGGTTGAAAATACCTTGTTTTTTGATGAGTTCGGGTGCAAGCAACGATTTTATTTCTGCATTCAGACTTCCTCTGAACCAATTAGCAAGTGGAATTTCAAATCCTTGCTTTGGTCTTTCGAAAATTTGAGCGGGGAGAAGTTTGCCGAAACTGTCGCGGAGTATTCGCTTTTGTGCGGTTTTGTTGATTTTATAATCTGCCGGCAGCCGGAAGGCGTAATTGACTACTTCTACGTCGAGAAATGGTACGCGGACTTCTAAACTATTTGCCATCGACATAAGATCTACTTTGGTGAGCATATCTCCGGGTAAAACCAATTTGCAGTCGTTGAGCAATATCTTATTGAAATCGTATTCTCCTGTGCAGGGCTTCGTGTGTTCTTCTTTTCGTTGTTGTGCTTTTTCTGCGGCTGATTGAAGAATTTCAGGTTGAAGAAGTGCGGCGGCGTCGGTTAGCGAACTGATGGAACACCATCTCCAGTAGCGGTCGGCTGTGCTGAGTGCTGCTCCTTCTGCAAAGCGGTGTAGCTGTCGGAATTTATTGCCGATTTTACTCTGGCGTGATCCGCTGAAAGGCTTTAGGATGGTCGATAATAAAGGTAGTATTCTTGTGCTGAGATTCTTTGACTGCAAGATCCATTCTGCACGGTGTTTTCGATATCCGGCAAAGAGTTCGTCGCTTCCGTCGCCGCTTAATGAAACAGTAACATGCTTTCGCGTTTCGCGGGCGAGAATAAATACGGCAAGTGCGGAGGAGTCTGCAAATGGCTCGTCGAAGTAACTGCTCATGGCTGGTAAGGCGTCGAGGAGGTCTCCCGAGTGCAGTCGGAATGCGGTGTGTTGGGTGCCGCAATGTTCCGCGACTAACTGACTATAAGCCGTTTCATCAAAAGCTGGTTCGTCAATAAATCCAATGGAGTAGGTGTGGAGATTTTCCGTTTTTCGGGCAGCCAGTGCCGTGATGATGGATGAATCTACTCCGCCACTTAAAAATGCGCCCAGGGGTACATCGCTGATCATCCTTCGCTCAACTGCTGCATCGAGTAGTCGGTACAATTCATTGCAGGCGGTTTCGTAATCCGGTATGTCTTTTTGTCCGGGTGCCGTGTAGGGAATCTGATACCAACAGATTTCTTTGGATTGCTCTGCAGGTGATGTGGATCCGTTGAGGTGGAAATGGAGGTAATGGCCCGGACTTAACTTTCGGATTCCTTCATAGATGGTGGCAGGTCCGGGTATGTAATTGAGCTGAAAATAAGTCAACAGACTCGCGGTATCTATTTCGGTCCGGATTCCGGTTTTTCGAAGGGCGTTTATCTCAGATCCAAATGCAATAGTTTGGTTGTCAGCGAAATAATAGAGTGGTTTGATGCCATACCGATCCCGCGCAATAAACAGTTCGTTGGTCTCTTTGTCGTGAATAGCGAAGGCGAAGAAACCATTAAGCAACGAAAGGCACCGTTCACCGTGTCTGATATATAATGCAAGGAGAACTTCGGTGTCGGAGTCAGATTGAAAGGAGATGCCTTCACCGGTGAGTTGTTCTTTCAGTTCCCGGAAATTGAATATTTCGCCGTTGAATACAATGCAATACCGGCCGCTGGTATGAATCATCGGCTGATGTGCAGCAGTACTCAGGTCGATAATGCTTAGCCGGCGATGTCCGAGAAAGAGTGAACCTGACTGATAAACGCCGCCATCATCGGGACCGCGGTGAAGCATTGACCCTAAGGCTGCTGTGAACGTTTCAGGTGAAAGCGACGAAGCAGTTGTAACTGAATAAAATCCAAGTATTCCACACATTTTGCTCAACAAAAGTATAAATACTCGCTCACTTCCATTCTTTATGTATTTTTGCCCACCATATGTTCGCACTGATACGCAAGGAAATCAACGGCTTCCTTAACTCCCTGATCGGGTACATCGTGATTTTTGTATTCCTGTTGACGATCGGACTCTTCCTTTGGGTCTTCCCCGATTCTTCGTTTAATATCCTCGAGGCAGGCTATGCGAATCTGGATCCACTCTTTATAATTACGCCATGGGTTTACCTGTTGCTGATACCGGCTATTACCATGCGTCTGTTTTCGGAGGAGAAGAAAACCGGTACCATTGAATTATTGCTCACACGTCCGTTGACGGAGATGCAGGTCGTTATAGCCAAGTATCTGGCCGGTGTTATTCTCGTATTTATTTCCCTGGTTCCGACGCTTATTTATTATTTCTCGGTTTCATCGATTAGTCTGCCTGCAGGAAACCTCGATAGTGGTGCCATCTGGGGATCTTATATCGGATTACTCTTGCTGGGGGCCTGTTTCGTTTCGATTGGATTGTTCTCTTCGTCGCTGGCCGATAATCAGGTAGTGGCGTTTATCATTAGTTTCTTCTTGTGTTTATTCTGTTTTAAAGGATTTGAATCGATCGCCGGTTTGTTCGGTATGTCGAAATCGGCTACCATTATCTTCGACCTCGGTATCAATGCGCATTATTTGAGTTTGAGTCGTGGCGTGGTCGACACCCGCGATATCG
This sequence comes from Bacteroidia bacterium, assembly GCA_044341715.1. Lineage (GTDB taxonomy): Bacteria > Bacteroidota > Bacteroidia > AKYH767-A > OLB10 > JAJTFW01. The sequence goes on from JBIIRF010000223.1 coordinate 4,288, forward strand.
TCTATTTTCTGAGTGTGATTTTATTTTTCCTGTTCCTAACCCGTACAATTATCGAAAGCAGGAAATGGTAGAAAACGAAAATAAGCCGGTAGAAAATCAGGCACCGAAGAGCAAATTGCGCTCGGCGGCCTTGATGCAATTGGGATTGCTGCTTGGAATCCTCGTATTGGTGAACGTTGTTTCGTCATTTGTCTTTACGCGTATCGATCTTACGGAGGATAAACGATTTACTTTGAGCGATGCCAGTAAAAACCTGGTGGGTAATCTCAAAGATGTTGTCTTTATTAAGGTGTATCTCGCCGGTGAATTTTCTCCCGGGTTCTCCCGTCTGAGTCAAAGCACGC
>JBIIRF010000224.1:0-4623 GCA_044341715.1 Bacteroidia bacterium
TTGTCGATTGCCTTGATGGAAGGTGTTTCTTCGATGCTGGCTTCCGATGATAGCAGTATGTTTACCAATCCAACTATTGATTTGAATGTCGCTCTAACGGCATTGGCTATACTAATTGGTGCGGGAGCATTGGCAGGACTCATTCCGGCGCGTAAAGCAATCGCCATTCCTCCGGTAGAAGCATTGCGTTACGATAATTAAAGAAACTACATTAACAACGAATAACGATCAATAAAATATGAAACGAATTTTGAAGGTAGGAGGTATCATTCTGTTAATCGGAACCTTCGTATGGACACTTTATTTCCTGTATGCCAAATCGGAGAAACCGCCGGTGGAGTATAAAACTGAGAAAGCAACGAAGATGACCATCATGCGGAAAACAGTAGCTACCGGTTCGGTGATTCCCCGTCGTGAAGTGTTTATTAAACCGCAGGTCTCCGGAATTGTGGATGAAATCTATATCGAAGCGGGTAAGATGATTCGTAAAGGGGATGTGATCGCGAAAGTGCGCATCATTCCGAATATGGTGAACCTGAACGAAGCTGAAAGTCGTGTGAATCGTGCGAAGATCAGCATGGATCAGGCGCAAGTTGATTTCGATCGTTATCAAAGCTTGTTCAAGGATAAAATTATTAGTCCTGCCGAATTCCAGCAGTATGAAATCCGTATGCGTCAGGCCAGAGAAGAAATGACCACGGCACAGGATAATCTGGATCTGATTAAAGAAGGAGTTGCGAAGAGTACAGGGAAGGTTACGAACACGTTGATTCGCTCAACTATTACCGGTATGGTGCTTGACGTTCCGGTGAAGGAAGGTTTCTCTGTGATCGAGTCAAACACGTTTAATGAAGGAACCACTGTTGCTTCTGTGGCGGATATGGGCGAGATGATTTTCGAAGGAAAAGTGGATGAGTCGGAAGTGGGTAAAATTTCGAAAGGCATGGAGCTGATCCTGACTGTTGGTGCCATCGAGAATTATAAGTTCACTGCGAAGCTCGAGTATATTGCGCCGAAAGGGGTGACCGAAAATGGGGCGATTCAGTTTCAGATTCGTGCGGCTGTTGCATTGGATACTACGCATTTTTTGCGTGCAGGTTATAGCGCCAATGCGGATATCATTCTCGATAGAAAAGACAATGTATTGTCCGTTCCTGAAAGTGTGTTGCAATTCTCGGGCGATACCACCTTTGTTGAAGTGAAGTCAGGAAACGCGTATAATCGTCAGGTGATTAAAACCGGTATTTCCGATGGAATCAATATGGAAGTAATCGATGGTCTTAAGGAAAATGATGAATTAAAAATTCCTGCAGGTACAGCCGGCGAGGAAAGTTGATTCCGAAAATGAGTTAAAGCAGTTCTAAGATATTGATAGTTCGAAATCCCGGTGGAGTCATACTACCGGGATTTCATTTTTCCGGTATGTCCTGATACGAATAACTACCTGAAAACAGAAAGCCACCCTTGTGAGGTGGCTTCCGTAATTTTAATTTCCTGACTCTTAGTGAGCAGCAGCAGTTGAATCAACAACAGCAGCAGCAGAATCAACAACAGCAGCAGCAGAATCAACTACAGCAGCAGTTTCTTCAACTACAGCAGCAGCAGTGCTATCTACAGCAGTTTCAGCAGTTTCAGCAGTTTTAGAACCGCAAGAAGCGAGTGCTACAACGAAAGTAGCAGCAGCCAGGAATGAAGCGAATTTTTTCATTTTTAGTTTGATGTGTTAAGAGTTTATAAACTTAAACGTTAATACCCGGCACCTCGAAAGGTAACCCGGAATTGTCCGGCGGTTTATTGGAAAAATGTTAATATGTTGATAATCAGAATAAAAAATATTATTATTTTATGAATTCCCGATGAAAGAAAGCTGAAATTTGCCTCAGGCCGGGTTACCTTTCCGGTCCTTCACGAATTAAAGCATATACGGCATGAAGCAGGTTCAACCTGTCACGGAAGACGAAATCCTTCGTCAGCTGCAAAACGGCGACGAAAAAGCCCTCAAGCAGGTCTACAAGCAGCATTATCAAATGGTCGTCCATCTGGTAATGAATAATGGAGGCAGCTTGCAGGAGGCGAAGGATGTATATCAGGAAGCCCTGATTCTCTTCTATGAAAAAGTAAGGGAGGATAGCTTCGAGCTGAATTGCCGGATTAAAACGTTCCTGTATTCGGTGAGTCGCAGAATGTGGTTAAAGCAACTGCAGCGTAAAAACCGATTTACCTCTAACCTGAGCGATACCGAGGAGTATATCGAGGTTCCCTGGGAGGAGATGGGACAAAAGGAAGAGCAATTCAACGCGATGCATCAGGCACTCGAATCATTGGGTGAACCCTGCCGGTCGATTCTCAAGGATTTCTACCTGCATAATCAAAGTATGGAGGAAATTACAGAGAAGTTCGGTTATACGAATGCTGATAATGCCAAGAATCAAAAGTACAAATGCCTGAAACGTCTGAAGAAAATGTTCTTCGATGTGTACGGTAAAAATGGAGGACCAGATTATGATGAGCAGACGGGAAACGGAAGAATTGATTGAACGGTATTGTTTGGGTCAGCTGACTCCGGAAGAGTTGCGCATTTTTGAGCAATGGCGCGATAGCGATCCGGAACTTTCGCAGGCTATTGATGACCACCGACTGATTACAGACGCTTTTCAGGTGTATGCAGATCGTACGGCATTGCGTCGTAAACTGGCGTTTATTCATGATGAAATGGAGTCGGAGCAGATGCGTTTTACTGCGCCGATGAAGAAGATTGTTCAGCAGAAGGATGAGCCTAAAGTAAAATATTTATGGCGTCGTTATAAAATGGTGGCGGTGGCGGCTTCAGTGGCAGTTGTTGCTGTGAGTGCTACTATGTTGATGTTTGGTCTGACCGGTGTTGGAGGAAATAAACAAACCAGTGCTTATCAGGAGTTGCGTCGTGAAGTGGAGAGTATCAAACGTCGTCAGAAGGCGATGATTAAGGATATTAACGGGAAGCAGGAGGTGAATACAGATGCGGCTCAGAAAACATTTACAGGTTCCGGTTTTGCGCTGAATAAAGATGGTTATGTTTTGACCAGTTTTCACGTGGTGGAGGATGCCCGATCTGTGTTTATCAGCAATGAAAAGTATGAGCAGTTGAAGATGAAGGTGGTGTATACGAACCCGAATCTGGATATGGCGGTGCTGAAGGTGGATGATGCGGATTTTAAAGGTTTCGATGAGGTACCGTATTCATTGCGTAAATCAGTGGCTGATCCGGGGGAGAAGGTTTATACGCTGGGTTATCCGAGAGAAGATATGGTTTTTGGTGAGGGCTCTGTGAGTTCATATACCGGCTTTGAAGGTGATACCGCTGCTTACCAGATCAGTATTCCGGTGAATCCGGGTAACTCGGGTGGTCCGCTGTTTGATAATATGGGTAACCTGATCGGAATTATCTCGGGGCGTAATGCATCAGCAGAAGGTGCTTCTTTTGCAGTGAAATCAAAGTGGCTGGCGGATGATATCCTGGAACATACCGAGGAGAAAATCAGTTTTCCGGGTAAGAAAAATCTGAAGGGTCTAGATCGTGCTACTCAGGTGCGGAAAATGAAGGATTTTGTCTTCATGGTGAAGGTGATGAATTAAGCGAATGGCGGGCAATGGTGTCCGGAATGCCGCGCTTTGACCTCAACTCTTGCCGTTTCATCGTTATTTCTCTTCACTTTATCGGTTTCCGGTGGCTGTTATGGTTGCCTTTGTTACTTTTGGGAGTCTTGAATTTTATCTATGCGCCGAATCGTAAAAAATTATCTGAGTGGTATCGCCGTGGCGGTGATGCTGTTTACTAGCGGAAATGCCTATGGGCAGAAAGCCTGGTCGTTGCAGGAATGTGTGGCGTATGCGCTGGAGAATAATATCTCGGTGAAGCAAAATGAAATTTCATCTTCGCTGGCGGAGATGAGTATGCAACAGAATCGTTTTTCTATGTTGCCTACATTGAATGCTTCTGCAGGTCGTAACTGGAATTTCGGTCGTACCATCGACCCGAATACCAATACGTTTACGACGCAGCAGGTGGAGTCGGATAATATCTCGCTGAATTCGAATGTGACCCTTTTTAATGGTTTTCAATTGCAGAATACCTTGAAGCAAAGCCGGCTGGATTATATGGCTTCGAAGTCGGATATCGATAAAATCAAAAATGATATTTCATTGAATGTGGTGTCGGCGTATCTGCAGGTGTTGTATGCGAAAGAGCAGTTGAATGTGGCGGCAGGTCGTGTGAAGCAGGCTACCGAAAACCGCGATCGCGTGAACAGGATGGTGGATGCGGGTACGATGGTTCGTGGAAATCTGCTGGATGCGGAATCGCAGCTTGCTACTGAGGAACTGTCGAGGATTACGGCGGAGAACCAATTGGTGACAGCAAAACTGACCTTGACGCAACTCCTGCAATTACCTACTCCTGATGGATTCGATGTGCAGGATCCCGCTGTGCAGATTCCGGAAGCGCAGGTGATGAGTATGACTCCTGCTCAGTTGTATGAACTTTCATTGAAAGCATTGCCTGAAATTAAAGCGGTGGATATTCGTGTGAGTAGCGCTGAGAAAGGGGTGTCGATTGCCCGTGGTAGTTACATGCCGCGATTGTCT
>JBIIRF010000225.1:0-4622 GCA_044341715.1 Bacteroidia bacterium
TACAACTACCGGTCCAACTGCATATTGTTCCGGAGTGAACGCATGTACATTGAGTACAAACAATATAGGCGGTTTATCATATCAATGGATTAAAGGTGTTAACAACGTTGCAGGTGCAACTGCTGCTTCCTACGTGCCGACTTCTACAACCTCTGCTTCATATAAAGTAAGGGTGACAAATTCACTGGGATGTTCTAAAACTTCTACTGCAGTAGCAATCACTGTTAATGCAAATCCAACGGCCACTGTAACAGCCAATGGTCCTACTACTTTCTGTAGTGGCCAGAATTTATGTACTTTAAATGCAAATGCAGGAACAGGCCTTACTTATCAATGGATCAAAGGAACTACCAATATTTCCGGAGCAACAGCTGCAAGTTATGTTCCAACCACCTCCAGCAATAACTATAAAGTGAGAGTGACCAACGCTAATGGCTGCTCTAAAACTTCATCAGCTACTGCTATTGTTGTGAATGCAAACCCAACTGCAACGATCACTCCTCTTGGATCAACTACATTTTGTGCAGGAGATAGCGTAGTATTACAAGCCAACGCAGGTGCCGGACTTACTTACCAATGGAGACAAGGAACTGCGTTGGTGGCAGGTGCCGTAAATCAGAATTTCTCAGCTAAACTTGCAAGAACTTACTATGTGATAGTTACGAATGCAAATGGTTGTTCTAAGACATCTGCCGGAGTGAAAACTACCATTAACTGTCGTGAAGATGGTTCCACATTGAATGGTGATTTTACTGGAGTAGTTTCAGTTTATCCGAACCCAACTAATGGAGTGTTTTCTGTTGTGTATACGAATGAGTCGGCTGTTGATCAGGATGCAACAATTCAGATTGCAGATATGGCAGGTCGTATATTATTTGAAGAAAGTACTATGATAATGAATGGCAGATTACAGGCTGATTGGGATTTAACTTCTGTGTTAAGTACCGGAGTTTATTTCGTAAGAATTAATACTGCAGAAGGTTCAATGGTGAATAAAGTGATAGTTGAATAATACAAAAGGTAATTGGCGTTCAAAAGCAAATAATTCAGTGGTGATGTTAAGGAAATGTTTAATGGTGGCTGGTCTGTTATTAACCGGCTACTCAGGAGCAATTGCTCAAAGTGGTGAAGGACTGGAAAATATCATTGTAGAGAAGTACTACATTTCTGATGCAAAAGATACAGTAAAGAGTGATTCGTGTGGTTATTTGCCAATCGGCTCTGTTACATATCGAATTTATGCAGACTTGAAACCGGTTTATCGTTTGCAAGCAGTTTATGGTGTGCCGGAACATGAACTCAGGATTGAAACATCTACCCGTTTTTATAATAGTAAAATTGGTGATGGCAGATCAGCGAATGATATTCAGCCGGCTAACCTGAAGTATGGTACTTTATTACTCGATAGTTGGGTTACGGTAGGTGCTGCATCTTTGGATTTTCAGGCAATAATGAAATCTGATGATGATACTGCCAAAACATTTGTTTGGGAGAACATTCATGGTGTATTGCGCAACAACGATTTGGCAATGGGTATTCCATTGACAGAGCGAGATGGAATGAAGTATTTAAGGTACCAGCCTGCTACTAATTATTTCAACCTGGATAATGATCTGCGGATATTTGAGTACCAATATAAAGATTCTGTTTCCGGATTGTTCTCGACCAGAGATGGAGCCTGGGCTAGTTTTGGAGGCACAGTGGGTCCACAACCTGAGAATAAAGTATTGATTGCTCAGGTTACTACGGATGGTGTGTTAAAGTTTGAGCTAAATATGCAGCTGGCAGTTCCGGATGGTGGATCAATAAAGTTTGTTGCACGGAATCCGGGTAAAGATGAGTTTCAACTCAGCTCACTAATATATAATAGCTCTCCGGATAATAAAGCACCAGTAGTGACACTGAATGAACAGTCGAAGAAGAAGTTGATGGTTGGCCAGAAACTTGAATTTACTGCTGTTGCCTCTGATAGCGATGGTTCAATTAGCGGAGTTGATTTTTATGTAAATGATCGTTTTGTTACTTCAGTTACTCAAGCTCCCTATACTTTTAGTTATGCGTATACGGGTAAGCCAGTAAAGGTTTCTGCAACAGCTATTGATACAAAGGGCGCTAAGGGACGTAGCAATGATGTTTTTATCCCTGAGCTGAAAATGGAGAATTAAGATTTGGTTTAATAATTATGTTTAAAAATGGTTCTTTAACAAAAGGACCCTTTTTTGACTTTACATAAAGTTAACCCAATGATAACCCTTTCAAAAACCCTTTATCGGCGCTATTTCAACAATTTTGTCCCCTAAACTAAATGGCATCTCTTCCCATGTGTCGGGAAAAAGTTGGCCCTTCGAAAAAATAAAATACAAGTTAAATACCATGAAAAACTTTACCCTTATTCTCTGCCTGCTCCTTATGAGTACATTCGCAAAAGCTCAAAACGGACTCGAAGGTGTAATAGTAGAAACGTATTATGTTTCTGAACCCAATGATACAAATGCCAACGTAGTTGGAGGAGTACTTCCGGTAGGTTCAGTTACTTATCGTATTTACCTTGATTTGTTGCCGGGATATAAGTTCCAGGTATGCTATGGAATTATTGATCATCCGTTGCAAATTAAAACCTCAACATTGTTTTTTAATAATGAAGACCGTGGATCTACAGAGCCAAATTTCTCGTTTGTAAATGCTGCAAAGAATACAGTAATGTTGGATTCTTGGATTTCTGCCGGTGCTGCATGTAATGGTTACTTTGGCGTTTTGAAGACGGAAGATAATGGAGTAAATAACATCAATAATAACTTTTCACCACAGGTATTGCAAGGTCAGAATGCAGCCGCAGGTATTCCATTGACTGTTCAGGATGGTTTGATTTCAGGTGCTCCTGAGTCGGTAACTGTTTTAGGGTTGGATGGAGTTGATACTACACTGGAGAATATTGCAATGTTTGATAACGTGAACGATGGAACAAATGGTCCGGAATTCTATACACTGGATGGTTCCTGGTCTGCTTTAAATGGTACTTATGGTCCTGATTCAATTTCAAATAAAGTGTTAATTGGTCAGTTTACCACTGATGGTCAGTTTTGCTTTAAACTGAACGTGCAGATCCGTACACCGCAGCAAGGTATCGTTCAGAATTTTGTGGCTGAAAATCCAACCATTCTTGATATCCTTGATTCTACACTTTCATTCTGCTCTTCAGGCGTTGGTTTTGCAGATGCTGTTAACACAAATCCGCCTGCATTCAGTATTTATAGAAATCCAACTCCTGATTTCCTGAGTATGTGGGTCTATGCTTCCCGCAGAAATGCTGAATATTCTTACAATGTTTATTCAGCCGAAGGTCAATTAATGTTCTCTAAATATCTGGGCCATTTGCAGTCAGATGTAATGGAGAAAATTGATCTCTCTGAACTTTCTTCCGGAATGTATTTAGTGGAACTTGTTGCTGACGGGTCTTCTGCCAGTAAACGCGTAGTGAAATTCTAATAGCTGAGATTTAGTAAGATTCGACCAATTCTATTCCCTAACCTATAGCATAGTTTCTTATGCAACGATTGTTGTTTATTGCATTAATATCTCTATTCTTTACCTGTGATGTTTTTGCACAGGGAGTGGTACGGGGAAAAATTACCGATAATCTTGGCGAAGCGCTTATTGGTGTTACTGTTGTATTGAAATCGAATCCTTCTGTCGGTGCTGCTACCGATCTGGATGGAAATTATTCAGTCAAAATTTCAGAAGCGACACCGGTAGTTTTAGTGGTGTCTTATGTTGGATTTAAAACCATTGAAGAGACAGTTAATCCTAAAAATGGTGAAGTCGTTGTTTTAAATATTAAAATGGAATCTTCGGCTGTTGAGTTTAAAAAGGAAGCCGAAATTTCCGCTACCAAAGTGAAAGCGGCGAATTATTATATGGAGGATATGAAGAAAAAGTCGGCAACTACGATCGATTATGTTTCTTCTGAAACCATGCGTAAGACAGGCGATAATAACGTTACATCGGCAATCTCAAGGGTAACCGGAGTTTCTAATACAGCCGCGGGATTCATTACAGTACGTGGTATTGGAGATCGTTATGTTAAGACTACCATCAATGGTTCAATAATTCCTACTCTTGATCCATTTACGAATAATATCAAACTTGATTTTATTCCCGCTAACCTGATTGATAATGTTATTATCACTAAAACGGCTTCTCCGGAACTTCCCGGAAGCTGGGCCGGTGCTTATATATCTGTTGAAACAAAGGACTATCCGGAACAGTTAACTGTTGCTGCTGAAACACAAATCGGATATAATACTCAATCTACTTTTCAGAAGGTGTTGGGTGGTGAAAGAAGTTCTACAGATTGGCTTGGTTTTGATAATGATTTACGTGACAGAGATAATACCGTTTACAGTAACTATTATTCGAATCCAACTCAATACCAGGAGATGGTTGCGCTAGGACTGAAGGACTATTATGCATCGTTAGGTATTACAGAGGCGTGGGATCCGAATTCTCCATTGGGACAGGATTTGTTTAATCTGGGATTGATTGAGTTGGGCTTACTCGAACCTGCCTTGATTAACGATGCTAATGCAGTGAGTGCTGCGACGCAGGAATATCAGGAAACTTTG
>JBIIRF010000226.1:0-4611 GCA_044341715.1 Bacteroidia bacterium
TCCGAAAAGAAGCGCATCCCATCAGCTCAAACAACAAGCCGATGGGGTTGCCTTCATGTTCCCGGGTCAGGGCTCGCAGTATGTTGGAATGGGATCCGTACTGTATCGCGATGAAATAATTTTCCGCGAAGCAGTTGACCGTTGTAACAGTATTCTGCAGCCATTACTCGGACGTGATCTTCGGGAACTGCTTTTTGCAGCCGAAGGAAATGCCGATGCCGAACAATTACTGAAGCAGACGTACTATACCCAACCGGCACTGTTTACCATTGGTTATAGTCTGGCGCAATTGTGGATGAGCTGGGGAATTAAACCTGCAGCCCTCATCGGCCATAGTATCGGCGAGTTTGTCGCTGCGACCATTGCCGGTGTTTTCTCATTGGAAGATGCACTAACGGTGGTGGCTAACCGCAGTAAACTCATGCAGGATTGTCCGGGCGGCGCTATGTTGTCCGTACGACTTCCCGAAGAGAAAATTATTCCGCTACTAAACGACAAAGTATCCATTGCGGCAGTAAATGGTCCGCAGCTTTGTGTAGTAGCCGGACCATACGATGAAGTAGAAAAGTTACAGAAACGATGGGAAAGTGAAGAAGTGATTTGCAAACCACTTCACACTTCTCATGCATTCCACTCACCGATGATGGAACCGGTCATTGCACCGTTTGCTGACATCATCCGGAAAATAAAATTAAACAAACCTCAATTGCCGATTCTTTCAACGGTTACCACAAATTGGTTAACCGATGAAGAAGCAATGGATCCAATGTACTGGGCAGGACACTTGCGCGCGACAGTACGTTTTGCAGAAGGTGTGAAAGCATTGTGGACAGAAAAACCACGCTACGTCATGCTGGAACTCGGTCCACGAAATACTGCCACTACACTCGCCCGACAGCAAGCCATAGATCCGAAAGCACAGAAAGCAGTGCCATCACTTGGCGACTCTGCCGTAAACGATGCGGAATGGACATCATTACTCAGCGCCATCGGACAATTATGGATGAATGGTATTTCCATCGACTGGAAAGCATTCTACGCACTCGAAAACAGACAGCGGTTATCATTACCCGGATATCCTTTTGAACACAAAGAATTCTGGCTTGATCCACCAACAGTACAACAGACAGAAAATATAGTATCAAATTATAATCATCCTGTACAGGAAACAATTGCATTACCTTTCGAAACAAATAGTAACATGTCACAACGTAAAGAACGATTAATCACAGAAATCTCAGAAATTTTAGAAGAAGCATCCGGAATGGAACTGGAAGGAGCCGATCGCAATGCCGGACTCGTAGAGCTCGGACTCGACTCCCTCTTCCTTACACAGGTAGCACTAACCCTGACGAAAAAATACAATGTGAAAATCACTTTCCGTCAGCTGAACGAAGATCTTTCTACGCTCAACAGCATCTCTGATTATATCGATCAGCAATTGCCTGCAGAAACTTCTGCGCCGGCTCCTGTTGCAAATACAGCTCCTACGGCACGTCCCGCAGCTGGAAATACAACACCGCAACCTGCCGCGAATTATGCACCGCAGCAACCAATGATGATGCCTGCCATGCAACCGATGAATGTACCTGCTGACGGGAGTGTACAATGGCTCATCACACAACAATTGCAGGTAATGCAACAACAACTCATGATGCTTACCGGACAGGCGCCTGCTCCAACTGCAGCAATGCCTTCTATGCCGGCAGCTTCTGCTCCTGTTACGCCATCACCAAAACCTGCAACAAACGACAATAGTCTTTTCGTTAGCGCAGAAGAAGAAAAAGAAGTAAAGAAACCATTCGGAGCAGTAGCGCGCATTGAGAAAACGGTCAACGGACAATTCACTGAAAAACAACAGGAATGGCTCAATAAATTCTCTGCAGCTTATATCGCACGCACAAAAGCTTCCAAAGCATATACACAGGAACACCGTGCACATCTTGCCGATCCACGCGTGGTAACCGGGTTCCGTCCACACCTCAAGGAAATGATCTATCAGCCGGTCGTAAACCGCTCATTAGGTTCACGCATCTGGGACATCGATGGAAACGAATATGTAGATATATTAAATGGATTCGGATCAAACATGTTCGGCCATAATCCACCATTCATTGTGCAGGCAATCAGTGAACAATTGCAGAAAGGATATGAACTCGGACCTCAACATGAATTAGCAGGTGATGTTGCAAAGATGATTTGCGAACTCACTCAATCAGACCGCGCCGGATTATGCAATACCGGATCAGAAGCGGTTTTGGGAGCGATGCGTGTTGCACGTACTGTCACCGGACGTTCAATCATCATCAGCTTTAACGGATCCTACCATGGCATCAACGATGAAGTGATTTTACGAGGTACAAAAAAGTTAAAATCAGTACCGGCCTCTGCGGGTATTATGCCGGAGTCAGTACAAAACATGCTGGTACTGGATTACGGTACTGCGGAAGCGTTAGAGATCATCCGACAGCGCGCAGGAGAAGTAGCCGCAGTCATGGTTGAACCTGTACAAAGCCGCCGTGCAGATTTCCATCCGAAAGAATTTCTTCAGGAAGTACGCAAGATCACTGCCGAAAACGGATGCCTCCTCATATTTGATGAAGTGATCACCGGATTCAGAACAGCACCCGGTGGAGCACAGGAATACTTCGGTGTTAAAGCAGATCTTGGCACCTATGGAAAAGTAGTCGGCGGTGGAATGCCAATCGGAGTTATTGCAGGTAAAAAACAATACATGGATGCGCTCGACGGCGGATTCTGGCAATACGGAGATGCATCTGTACCGGAAGTAGGCGTAACCTATTTCGCAGGAACATTCGTTCGACATCCGTTTGCACTTGCTGCTGCCAAAGCCTCCCTGCTTCACATGAAAGAGAAAGGAGCTGCTTTACAGCAAACATTGAACAGCAACACTACCTGGTTAGCGAAAGAAGTAAATGCGTTCGCTGAAAAATTACATACACCCTTCCATCTGGTACATTTCGGATCACTCTTTAAACCAAAGTATGATGCTGAAATGCCAAATGCAGATCTGATCTACCTCGTGCTTCGTCATAAAGGAATACATGTTTATGATGGATTCCCCTGCTTCCTCACTGAAGCGCATACACGCGAAGACATTGAATTCATCGCACGTATGTTTAAAGAGACATTACTTGAACTCGCTGAACAGGGATTGATACCGGGAAATACCAATGGAGTTAAAGTAAACGGATCAGTATTCCCATTCTCCGGAGTTGGATATGATACCACGAATCCTCCGGTGCCGGGTGCAATGCTCGGAAAAAATCCGGATGGAACACCGGGCTGGTTTGTACCAGATCCTGCACGTCCGGGAAAATATTTAAAATTAAATCTTAACTAATCACCGAAATAACTTTTATGTCCCAATTACCTCCGGGGTTTTCTTTAGAAGCTGTTGACTTCGATCCATTCGAGTCAATGCTGGTAACAGCGCCTTCCACGGAAGCACAGAAGGAAATTTTCACTTCCGTGCAACTGGGTGGCGATGCTGCCAACTGTGCCTACAATGAATCGGTGACCATACATCTGTCCGGCAAATTAGAGCTTGACAAACTCAAGCAGGCGTTCGCTGCCGTTATTGACCGCCACGATGCCTTGCGTTCAAGTTTCAATGAAGACGGAACAACGATTACCATTCATCCATACATTTCCCTTCCATGGGAAGAAATCAGTATTCCGCCATACAATGACAGAGATATAGTCATTGAAAAATTTGCGCGCGAAGCTACATTACATGCATTCAACTTATCAACCGGATCATTAATCCGCGCACTCCTGATCAGTTTCAACGAACAGGATCATGCATTGATCATCACCGGACACCATATTGTTTGCGATGGATGGTCGTTGAGTTTATTGATCCGCGATTTCAGTCAGATATACAGTGCATCTGTCAACAACCGTTTGGCCACACTCGATGCACCACTTTCGTATGCCACATACGCCCGTGATCAACAGGAATATTTACAGAGTAAATCACAGAGTGAAACAGAATCCTACTGGATCAACCAGTACACCGGCGATATTCCTGTAGTAGAGTTTCCGAATGATCATGTGCGTCCTGCCCTGCGCAGTTTTCATGCAAAACGCATTGATGTACCTGTCCCACCGGAAATCGTTTCACGACTCCGCACTCTCGGAAGAAAAACAAATACCAGCTTCGTGACATTGATGCTGGCTTCCTTCGAAGCATTTGTTTATAGAGTCACCGGACAGGAAGAATTAGTCATTGGCCTACCTGCGGCCGGACAAAACGTAGAAGGATTATACAACCTTGTTGGCCATTGCGTCAACTTACTTCCCTTACGCAGCACAGTAAACCCGAAGAAAAGCTTCAGCGATTTCCTGAAAGAGCGCCGTACATACATGTTCGACGCCTTCGATCATCAGCAGTTTACATTTGGAAGTCTCATTCAAAAACTCAACATCCATCGCGATCCATCACGAATTCCGCTGGTGCCGGTAGTGATGAATGTCGACATCGGTTTCACCGAAGGATTCCAGTTTGAAGGATGTAAGTTCAATGTTAGCACCAATCCACGCTTCTTCGAAAACTTTGAAATATTCCTGAATGCCTCCGGACAAGGC
>JBIIRF010000227.1:0-4593 GCA_044341715.1 Bacteroidia bacterium
CAATGGAGGTTCGGCGGTGTTGACATCTTCTTCGGGCATTGCTTACAGTTGGTCGAACGGTGCGAATACTTCTGCTATCACAGTCACTAGTCCGGGTACTTATCAGGTGACCGTGACTTATGCAAGCGGATGTACTTCTGTATCGGCGCCGGTGTTGGTGACTACAGGCACAGGTTCTCCTACAGATACGTTCTTTTATGAGAATATGGGTGTAGTATCTGCCACTACCACCATTACTGCGCATGAAACGGCTAATGGATTTTTAAACGATCAACTGACGATGACCGGTTCTGCCGATGTGCGTTCTACACTTGTTTCTTCCGGATACAGTGCTGCGAGTGGTGGTGCCAATGTGTTCATCACAAATATCGCCGGACGTAATTTTCAGATCGCCGATATCAACACAGCCAATAGTTCAAATTTAACACTGAGCTTCGGTATTTATAAAAGTACTTCTGCGAGTACCGGTGCTGACCTGAAAGTTCAAGTGAGTTCCGATGGAGTGACCTATACTGATCTTTCTTTTGCATCTCTTCCGACAGGATCAACCGGATGGTTTTACCGGACAGCAAGCGGTACAATTCCTTCTGCAACTAACCTGCGGATTCGTTTTCAGAATACCGGTACCATCACACAGTATCGTATAGACGATGTATTGCTGACCTCTACCAATACACCATCTATCGTGAATGCCGGCAACGATACACTTTGTTCGGGAGATGTCGCCCTGTTGACGGCTTCAGCAGGGAATAGTTATTTATGGAGCACGGGTGCAACAACACAGAGTATTTCAGTAGCAGGTCCGGGCAGTTATTCTGTTATTGTAGATTGTATTTCATCTGCACCCTATACAATTCAATCGTGTGCGAGTATCAGTTTATTTCTCCACTTCTTTATCGAAGGCTATTATTCAGGAGGAGGTCAGATGCGGGCGAGGTTGTTTGAAAGTGGCTTAAGTGCAGATCCATCTGCCTGCGAGTCGTTCACATTGGAGCTACATCAGTCGGCACCACCGTATGCAACTGTTTATTCAACGTCGGCCGTTTTATCAGTGGCCGGACAAGCACATGTCCACATTCCGCAAACGTACAGCGGACAAAGTTTCTACATCGTAGTCAAAGGACAAGCCATGCTCGAAACATGGAGTAAAACACCGGTAACTCTACAGGGAAACTCGCTGATCTACGATTTCGAAACGCCCTGATCAGTTACACTCGCATTCAAAATCATTTTCGAGATCAATCACCGTCACAATACTCGCCTGTGACGAGCAATCGCCTACAATGATGCGTACTTTTTGTCCGTCGTGAGTCACACCCTCCACCGCGTACTTCGGACAAGGTTTCGCCTTCAGATCACTCTTACTGTAATTGATTTCTCCCTCCTGTAAAATTTCCTTCACCTCCGATTCATCGATGTGACGACAATCCATTCTGCACTTGCCATGTTTGGTATAGTAGATGCGGTTATGCCGGAAATCAGCCTCCCGCTTATCATAACGGGTACGTGTTACCGAAGATGATCTTTTCGCGGATGGAGCAGGGGTGTCCTGTTTAAAAAACAGCAGGTACACGGCCACCAACGCCGCCAGAATCAGCAGTGAATAGATATTCTTTTTACCCGAAGAAGCGCGCATCGAACGAATGGAATCTTACAAACAAGCAGTACGACCACCATCCACCGGCACATTGATACCGGTAATATATGCCGCCGCCGGACTCGCCAGAAAAGCAATCGCCGCCGCTATCTCCTGAGGCTCCGCAAAACGGCCCATCGGAATTTCACTCTCCATCTCGTTGATGATTTCATTCTCTGATTCACCCGAGTTCTTCGATTTATTCTCGATGATCGTCTGCAGACGCTGCGTATTGGTAGCACCCGGCAACACATTGTTCACCGTAATGCCGAATCCCGCCACTTCGCCCGCCAGCGTCTTCGACCAATTCGCCACCGCAGCCCGCACCGTATTCGAAACACCCAAACCCTTGAGCGGTTGCTTCACCGACGTACTGATCACATTGATAATACGGCCATACTTCGCCTTCTTCATGCCATCTACCAGCGCCTGGGCCAGAATATGGTTACAGATGAGGTGATTGGAAAAAGCCGCCTGAAACTCCTCAGTTTTCGCATTTATGATCAATCCACCGGGAGGTCCGCCCGTATTGTTCACCAGAATATGAATCGGATCATTGCTCCGCACCAGCGACTCCACCTTCGTTTTCAACTGATTCGGTTCGCTATAATCCGCCACCAGGTACTTATGCGACTGTCCCGCCTTCGTATCCAGCGACGCCACCGCCTCCCGAAGCTTTTCCTCATTGCGCGCCAGAAGAATAACATTCGCACCCAACAGTGCCAGCTCAGTAGCAGCAGCCTTCCCGATGCCCTGAGTACTACCGCAAACCAATGCGGTTTTATCTTTCAGATTCAAATCCATATCAGGCACGAAGATAAGCGGGATTTGGGATTCTGCCACTTCCGGCCCACTCAATAAGTAACAGAAAGCCCGATACTTCTTTTTCCGTAATTTAGTGCCCACAAAACCTGAATGAAATGGCCGTTACTGCTCCCTTCAACCTCAAAAAATGGATCGATGAAAACCGTCACCTGCTCAAGCCACCCGTAGGCAACCAGCAAGTGTATAAACTGAACGATGATTTTATTGTCATGGTTGTAGGCGGACCCAACTCCCGCAAAGATTACCACTGGGAAGAAGCAGAAGAACTTTTCTATCAGCTCGAAGGTGATATCACCGTAAAAATCATCGACGAAGGCGTACAAAAAGACATCCATATCAAGGAAGGCGAAATGTGGCTTTTACCAAAATGCGTTCCCCACTCACCACAACGCGGACCCAACACCATCGGCCTCGTCATTGAGCGCTATCGTAACCCACAGGAAAAAGATGCCTGCATGTGGTTCTGTGAAAATTGCCACAATAAACTTTACGAAGAATTCTTCACACTCGAAGATATCGTCAATCAGTTGCCGGCCGTCATGAATAAATTTTACGCCTCAAAGGACCTATGCACCTGCAATAAATGCGGCACCATAATGCAACCCCCGAAAGCTGTTTAAAAAAGTTTCTAGGTTTCTAAGTTTCTAAGTTCCAGAGTTCCTAAGTTTCTCAGTTCCTGAGTTCCTAAGTTTCTCAGTTCCTGAGTTTCTAAGTTTCTAGGTTTCTCAGTTCCAGAGCTCCTAAGTTTCTCAGTTCCTGAGTTTCTAAGTGGATGAATTACTTATTTCTATAGTTAGTCTACCTTATTTAGCTAATATGAATTTTAGATTAGAGAAGTGGATTTTACGATGATAGTTGGTGTTAAGTCCAGGGAAAAATGAATTCGATGTTTTCAATTTCATTTGAATTTCCATAGGGTAGAAAATGGTCTTCGGCTTTATAACGATTCCCACGATAGGTTGTACGGTTAAGATAGTGTAGTAAGCTGGAGATTTGTATTTCAATAAAACGAATTTTTGCATTAAGATTTTGCTGTTGTTCAGAAGAAATGTAAGCTGAATCCAATGCTCTGAATAGCTGTGATCTTACTTCCGTACACGACCCGTTCGAATACCCAAGATAGTTGATGAATTCTTTGTTGTTGCCCCGCCCAAATCCCTCTGAAATATTATCCATTATCGAACCACTAGATCTTCGAATTTGATCTTTCAAAGCAAAATCTTGCCAAAATGGTTTGATGTTCATGTAAAGGTCAAAAATTTCTTTTGACAATTCTCTTGAAAGTTTCCAGCATTCAAGCTCAGTGAAGTCGTGTATTGTAGCCATTGTTTTTCTGACAAAACTCGGCACTGCATCACCGCCTAATCGTTTGCAAACGGCTATGAATTAACAAGAAAATGTTCATTCAATTTTTTCCTCTTATCTACACATAAAAGCTCATCTCAAATCAATTTAGCATTCTTTCATCGCAATACCGAACTCACGATTCGAACAAAAATCTTTAAACCTAGAAACCATTTTAAACCTAGAAACCTAGAAACTATTTTAAACCTAGAAACTTAGAAACCATTTTAAACTTAGAAACGTTATATCTTTAACTTTTCTAGTTTTATGTGCTTACGTATCCATCGTGGAAGTATAATAGCGCCGATGAACAGGTATGGATAGTAGCTGAGCATTCGCCAGAGTATACTGAGTGTTGGCGCCAGACCTTTCGATATGAATTCGCCGAGGAAATCGGTAAACATGTATTCTGCTAAACCGCTACCGCCCGGTGTAGGACTAAGTAAAATAATAATACCCATGATGACTTGTTTGCCATATACCACAAAATCGTGAAGTGGTTTCTCGCCGTGGAAAGCATGGATAATACAATTTACGATCGAGTAGCGCGCTGTCCATGATACAAACGTTGTTCCGATTGACCATAGCCAGTAATTTCTATCTTGATTTTTTAATCCGTTGGAAGCAATCACGAGTTGATCGCCGGTTTCGATTGCTTGTTCCTTCCAACGTTTTAAGAGTGGAGCAGAGAAGAGATTGATGAGTAAACGCCGGATGAATTGCGGATTAACAAACAATGCATATGCTACAAAAAGTTTATAGGCGACGATTAAAAAATAAACCGTCCA
>JBIIRF010000026.1:0-13538 GCA_044341715.1 Bacteroidia bacterium
TGTGGTCCGGTTGCAGCTATGATCTGGTCAAAAGGGCCATCAACAAATGCAGTACTGTTTCCAATATTGGCACGACCGGAGTTCAGACAGGTCAGTCGAGATGGATTGATCACAGATACAATACCATCTGTAAGCTGAAGATTATTGATGACATTAATATTTTGTGCGATGCTAATACCAAAAATATTGTTGACGCTTAAGTTGTAAAAATCAGTTGCAACGTTACCACCAAGCCACAACCCTTCGTTGCTCTCAATTAATACAGTTCCGGTTCGTTCTTCAAATGTACCATCGTTATAAAATGTGTACATTCCATCATAACTTCCTGCCAGTCGTAATTGTCGGCTTCCACCATTATTGGTTACGAAAGCCAGTATATCGAATGTTTTATTTACATCGATGTATAAACTATTTAAAATGATATTGTCAACATTGTTGTAATAAGGCACCAGTTTAACAGCAGTAGCTGCCGGACCGGTGACTTTGAAGTTTGGCAATATAGTATTTGGATAGGGTACAAAGTTGAAAGTTGAAGTTGGCGTGTTTGCGTTTCCGAAGTCGACAAATCCCAAAGTTGCATTTACCGTACCTGCGTTTCCACAAATCTGAAAATCGGGATAAACTCTGGAGTCACGGTTAGGCTTTTCCAACGTGATCGTTCCGGCATTCATGATAAATGAACTGTTCGGATTATCAACAATATTGAAAACACCATTCCGGCTGCCCGGCGATCCGGTATTCAGTAATAGTTGACCACCATTCATTTCGAAGTAGAATGCAGCGGTAGGTGTAACAGCGCGATAAGTGAGTCCACCTTTGATATCCATTAAACCGGAATTAATAATCAATCGCGGTATTGTTGCATCTAATTGTGAATAGCGGAACCCTTGCGCCCCTGCATTGCTTCCTACACGTACGGTTCCGCCATTCACAATCAGTGTTCCATAGAGATATAAAAAGTTTGTATTTGGTGCGAAGTGCATTGTTCCACTTGGCACATCTACTGTAACGTCTTTTGGTATAGTGAAATTACTCACCAGCGGATTCACTGAATAACTGCCTGTGTTATTGTGAATATAATATCCGGAGGTAAGAATGAGTTCACGAGTTGCGTTTTCAAAAGCACTGGCACGCACATCAAGTATATTGCTTGCCGGAGCTGTTTTCAGCATGATCACCCTGTTTAGGTTAAATGTTCCGGTTCCGTCAACAATGGAATTTGTGGTGAGATTGAACGAAATTTCAACATAGTCATTTCCGTCATAATAGAAGGACATGTTTCCGTTGTTCGTCAGGTTTTCACCTACATACAACCAATGTGCACGGTTGTTATTTCTGTTATAAATAAATGTTCCTGTTGGATTGATGGTCAGATGGTGATATACCCGAATATTGCAATTGCGATTGTCGAGAAATTCCAATCTTCCGGCACTTGCGTTCCCGATAGTCAGGTGATCACAGATAGCGTTGTTATCAATGTAAATGGTATGACCGTTTCCGATGAATACTCTGTCGCCGGCGCGCGGGAATGTTCCTGTGTTAACCGGCATTCCGTAGGTAACCGTTGACCATGAAAGTGGATTGTTCCAGTTGAGACCTGATTGGCGTGAATAATAAATGGCGCCAAAAACAGAAGACGAAAAATGAGTGATCACGATGGTGACCAGGCATATAAATTTCCAATGTTCCGTGCCGTATCTTTTCATTTCGCCTGGAATTTATTGGATCTTTGTTTTAGTTTAAGAGTTGTTAAGTGTTTTCCTTTTTTATTGCCAGTCCTGATGTTTCAGGCAATTAAGCCTGAAACATCATTGGCTGACAAACCAAACTAGATAGCACTAATAATTACTTTTTACTGAAGTGTTAGTGAACGATAACTTGTTCACTGTATTTTTCCTTACCGTCAAAGAGTGTAACCAGGTATTTGCCGGTAGGTAGTTTCGTAAGCGGGTTTACTGTAACCGTATTCAAACCGTTTTTACTAACTGCCACTTCCTGATAATAGATTAACTGACCATTAATATTCGTCAACTCAATTATTAACTTGTCGACGTTTTCATTTACATAATCGATATTGATAACTGTACCATTACTCGGATTCGGATAGATCACCGGCTCTGTTGATACCGTTTTATTCATGTTGACAGAAACTGATTTCAGTATTTTCTTGTCTCCGTTAAAGTCTGTTTGACTCAGACGATAAGCAGAGCGTCCGCTGAAAGGCTGAGGATCTGTTGTTGTATAGTTGGTAAGGTCGCTGCTGTTTCCGGATCCATCTACTGTAGTGAAGAATTCGTAGTCAGTACCGTTTGCTGATTTTTCAATAGTGAAATAATCGTTATTTGATTCTGTATAAGTGAACCAGTCAAGGATTACACTTCCTCCGGATACAGTCGCTTTGAAATCTCCAAGTTCTACAGGTAGCGGTGAGCTTGAACTGCTGACTGATCCTACATAGAATGTATTGGTCAGGTTGGCAAGACTAATTCCTGTACGTTGAACATATGGGAATGTAGTAGTACCACTATTTGTTCCCGCAGTTCCAACAACGCTACCAGAAAGTACCAGGCGAAGATCATTTACAGAACCCACACAGATTGCACAGAATTCACGAGCAGCATTTAATCGGTATGTTCCACCGGCCAGACCGTCTGCACTTGAAGTTACCCAGTTAGCATCTGTACGAACCTGCACCGGAGTACCACCATCAAGGAAGGCTACGTTGGTGTTTGATGCAGAGTAATTATAACGTGCAGTTACCGAACCTCCTGTTGTTGGAGCAACAGATGCACTGAAGTAAATTGGTGAATAACCGTTACCGCTCATATCACCTACCGGAAATAAACCGGCTACGTTAAGGTCTGCCAATGTTGCAGCATTGTACCAGCGTTTTACACTACCGTTTGTTACATAGGCTGTAGCAGATGGTGTACCTGCTAAAGTACCACGAGCTGCAGTAGAACTACCCAGTTGCATTGTATACCCGCCCATGTCGATGATACCATTAGAGAATGTAAGCGTACCATTGACGTTTATTGCATTGGTTGCTGACAGTTGTGGTGACGTGGCAAATGTATTGTTGAGATTTAAACTATTGAAGGTAGTTGATGTTGTCCCTCCAATGGTTTGTTGTGCAGATGTAGAGGCAAAAGTTACCGTTCCTGTACCTGGTGTAAATGTTCCACCTGTTCGGGTCCAGTTACCTAATATATTAGTGTTAGCACCGCCATTGAGTGTTCCTGCAGATTGTGTAAAGTTGCCATCTATATTTAATGTAGCTGGAGGCGTAAATGTTCCGCTTAATATCTGAAGGTCGTTTACTCTAACGGTTGTTACACTACCTCCGGAATTTGCTGTACCTGCGCTCTTATTGATATTAAGATTATAGAATGTTTCTGAAGTAGCAGCACCACCGATAGTTTGTGTACCTGCGCCTGTAAAGTTTACTGTACCATTGTTATGGCTGAATATTGCTGTACCGGCTGCAGAATGCGTCCAGAGTCCGTTTACATTCATTGTGGTTCCGGCAGCCAATGTACCATCGGTGATTACCACATTACCATTCACATTGATCGTTGCAGGTGCTGTGAAGTTTCCTGCGGTTAGCGTTAGATTTTGAGTAGTCAATGAATTTACACTACCACCTGTTGTTACCGTGTTCGCAGTTTTATTTATTGTGACATGATAGAAAGTCTCAGACGAGATTGTTCCACGAATTTGTTGATTGTTTCCTCCACGGAAGTTAACGGTGTTTGTACCTGGTGTGAATATAGCTGTACCGGTTGAACTGTGAATCCAATCACCGTATAAGTGCAGGTTAGTCGATGCCGTGTAGTTACCATCATCCAGTGTAAAGTCACCATTCACGTTAAATGTTGCAGGCGCAGTAACATCACCCTGTGTCTGGGTAAAGTTTTGCGTTGTAATGGTTACAACACTTCCGGCACTGCGGAACAAGCTACCATCAGCTTTATTGATAATTACATTATAGAATGTCTCCGAAGTTGAAGTTCCCTGAACAGATTGAGTTCCTGCACCAGTGAAAGTAACAGTTCCAGTTCCTGGTGTGAAAGTAGCACCGGTTGCATGTGACCAGTTACCGGCCACATTGACCTGAGCACCGGCATTGAATGCACCCGCTGTTAATGTATAGTTTCCGTTAATATTCAGTGTTGCAGGCGCAGTAAAAATCCCCTGTGTACTAGTAAGGTTGTTGGTAGTAATTGTATTGATACTACCCGCTGTACTTAATGTTGTTCCTGCAGTTTTGTTTATTACTGTATTGTAAAGCGTAAGTGAGCTTGCCGTACCATTAATTTCCTGTGCGTTTCCGTTTGTGAAGTTTACGGTATTAGTTCCAGGTGTAAATGTTGAACCAGATCCTACCGTCCAGTTACCGCGCAAGTTAGTAGTTGCACCGGCGGTAAATGTTCCGGTAGTATGTGTGAAGTTTCCGGCAATGGTAACCGTTGTTGCTGTATTAGCACTGAAGTCACCAGTGGTCATTGTGAAGTCCTGGAAGGTCAATCCGGCGATACTACCTGATGCTCTTAGAAGACTACCGGCTGTTTTATTTACTACAACATGGTAGAATGTCTGTGATCCACGGGTACCATTTATATTTTGTGTTCCGGATCCGTTAAATGTGACAGTACCTGTACCAGGAGTAAATACTACACCTCCACCGGTTGCATGTGTAAAGTTACCTCCAACACTCATGGCTGTACCAGCGGTGAATGTTCCGGAAGTAAGCGTTACGTTACCCGCAACATTGAAGTTGGCAGGAGGTGTAAAGTTACCTGATGTATTCGTGTAATTGTTGCAATTAATTGTTGTAAGACTTCCGGTTGTAGTGACGCCAATACCTGAAGTTTTAGCAATAGTCAGGTTATAGAAATTTTCCGTAGCAACGGTTCCACCAATTGTTTGAATGTTACCTGCTGTGAAGTTTAATGTATTGTTGTTTCCATCAAACGTTGCTCCGTTGTTGGTCCAGTTACCACGAATGTAGGTATTGGTAGGTGAGCTGAATGTTCCGGCAGTAAGTACTGTATTTCCAACAACTGTAAAGGAAGTTATTGTTCCCGGCGTGAATGTACCTGCTGTATGTGTAAAATTCTGAATGCTTAATGTAGTAAGTGAACCGGAACCTGTCAATGTACCACCGGTTTTATCAATTGTCATATGGTAAAAGGTGATAGTTGTTCCTGTACTGTGGATACTTTGAGATGTTGATCCGCTGAATTGAACAGTACTGGTTCTTCTTGTGAATGTTCCGGTGCATGAAAATGCAATACCTGCATTGTCAGATAAAATGGTTAGCGTTTTAGTGTCTGCACCGGTCGCATCTCGCATTTCAAGCGCCATACCTGAAGGTATTGTAACACTTAAAAATTCAAAGTTCCCCGTGTTGTATGGACGCAACGTTTTACCAAGTCCGGTTGCGAACACCTCCATATGCGGATAATTGTGTGAACCATTGGCTGTGAAATAATAAGTAGTTGCTGCTCCTGTTCCTGCATTTCCGAACTGAACCACACCTCCTGTTACGCTATAGGGGGAAACGTTTGCTCCTCCCAGGTCAATATCTGTATTTCCTCCGCTGCTGCTTTCTTCTATAACAATTCGACCTCCGGTCATATTCACACTACTGCCGGCTACGTTATTGATTGCGAAAATTAGACGCGAACTTACGGCAGCTCCGGTATTGATGGTACCATTGGTCATGGTGAAGGAAAGGTAGGAAGTAGGAATCGATGTATTGTAATTCAATCCTGCTCCAAGGTTCAATGTCCCTCCATTTATTTCAAGCTCAGGTGTACCTCCACTTACCAGATATTGGAAGTCGACGTTTGTTGTTCCTGTTGCTACATTCACCACCCCACCGCTGATAAGCAGCTTTCCCGAGAGAGAAATGTTGGACCTGTTGCCCGCCATCGTCCCTGTTCTGCACAATGTCATAGTCCCCGCAATATTTTCGATGCATACAGCGAATGGGATGGTTAATGTTGTTGTTGTTCCGTTATTATGGCAGTCTGTTAATGATCCGGCATGGTTGTTTCTCCATGTTCCGCGTGTGAAAGTAAAATTGTAAACAGCTGCTGTATTTATCCCTGTAATGAATGTCGATGATTGAATTTCAACTACAGTGGTTTTGGTTGATTTGTTTAATCCTATGTTGTAAACCAGGAATGACCCGGCGCCTGTTACTGTGGCATTTGTTGCTCCAATAAAGTTCAATGTACGTCCTACAGCCCCGGTAAAGGTTCCTGCATTACTTAAACTACCAGTTAAATTCGTAGTGGTTCCACAAGTATAAGTTCCCGTGGTTATAGTAAGATCCCCATCAATATTCACCGTTGCTGCTGTTCCTGCAGTAAAGTTTCCTGTTGTTAATGTAAGACTATTCGTTGTGAATGTTGTCGTGCTTCCACCAATACTCAATGCCTGTCCTGCACCAAGTGCTACCTCTACATTATAAAATGTTTGGGAAGTAGCAGTACCATTGATACTTTTTGCTGTTGCAGAATTGAAAGTAACGGTACTTGTATTCGGTGTAAGTGTTCCGCCGTTGTTTGTCCAATCACCCGCGACACTGATGTTTCCGTTTAAGGTCAATGTATTTCCACTATTCATAACTACATCTCCCAGATTAATAGAAGATGTTGGAGTAATAGAGGTGTTTGCGTTAACAATGAAGTTACTTCCGGTATTCAAAACTAAGCTGCTCCCTGAATTGGTGAGAAAGTCTGATATATAAATATTGGTGTTGTTTATTGTAGTAAATGTACCTGCACTGATATCATAACCACCATTGAAGTAAATGTTACCGGCTGTTCCGGTATTACTGATGGTTGAATTCGCATCACTTTGTGTTACGGCTCCGTTAAATACGAAGGATCCGTTATTTGTTAAGCTAAAAGATGTAAAGCCGGAAGAAACTGTGCTCAGGGACAGGTCCCCATTGAACGTTACGTTCCCTGTCCCGTTTATCGTCACATTTACCGCTTCACCCCAGATCATGGTAGCAGTACTTGAAAAAAGTACACTACCTGTAGTAACCACGATTCCACCCCCATTGTTTCCTCCTGATACTACTTGACCCGATACAGTTAAACTTCCGGCGTTTACATTTAGCTGGTATAATTCTGTGTTGTTATTCGGATTGAAATATAAATTACCATTTCTTCCACCTGTTGTGGTAATGGTTAAACTATTGCTTCCGGAAATAGTAATGCTGGATGCAGCACCCATATCTCCAAAAGTTAAACTTCCGCAAATAGCAGCGGAGTTGATGGTGACAACAATATCACCCGGAATGATTACATCATCAGCATCTGTTGGTATACTTCCTGTTGACCAGTTGGCCGGAGTTTCCCAA
Organism: Bacteroidia bacterium; assembly: GCA_044341715.1. GTDB lineage: Bacteria > Bacteroidota > Bacteroidia > AKYH767-A > OLB10 > JAJTFW01. The sequence goes on from JBIIRF010000026.1 coordinate 7,382, forward strand.
GTACCTGAAACCAATAAAGTGTTTACTGCAGCATTACTATAACCTGCCATTAACATGAGCATTGCAGTAAGACAGACAAGAACTGTCATTTTACTGCGACTGATTTTTTGTAAGTTCATTTCCGTATTCATCTCTTGCTTTATTGCACTTTGTATAGGTTTCACGTTTCTTTATCTTATGCAGTCATCGCGTTTTTTTCGACATCCGTGAATGCACCTATGATTATGCTGGTGAAACGGGATCAGGGAAGTGGTTTAGAAAAATTTCGATGAATGGCGAAAAACCCCCGTTAAGCGTCTTCGTTCATTTCGATGAATGGCGATGATGTTTCGGTGAGATGTCTGCCCTGGATATTTACAGGCCTTCAATTAAAATGGGCGTATACCCCTGTAATTCAGCACTAAAGAGGGTGGACCCACCTATAATGAAAAAGGTGCCTTTTGGGGCACCTTCGATTTGTAAGTTTTATGATGATTGCGTTTACCGTCCATTTTTCTTCGGTAAAGGCAGGGGCGATCAGGCTTGCTTAAACAATTTTTAAGCGACTATAGACCTCTTTTTTATACGTTTTACCAATCGGAATAAGCTGGTCGAAATAAGAGATTACATCGTCCTCAATATCGGTAATCTTATCTACCTGTATTAAAAAGGAGCGGTGTACACGTATGAACTTTTTTGATCCAAGTTTATCTTCAATCGCCTGCATAGTAGAATGAACAACGATTTTTTCCTTGCGGGTATTGAGGGTAACATAATCGCCAAGACTCTCCACCCATAATATATCATCAATAGCAAGCTTCATCAAACTACTGCCTTTCTTAATGAAAACAGAGGTTTCATCAACGTGATGGATGTTATTCTTTTCGTAAAGATCTTTTGCCTTCGCCATCGCCTGCATAAAACGGGGAAGAGCGATCGGTTTTACCAGATAGTCGGTTACATTATTATCGAAAGCCTCTATCGCATACTCTTTAAAAGAAGTGGTGAGAACGATAATCGGATGTGGTTGCTTCAGCGATTTGATAAACTCTATACCACCTATCAAAGGCATCTCTACATCCAGCAACAATAAGTCAATCTCATTGTTCGCCATATATGATAGTGCCTCTACAGGATTATTAAACGTGGCCGCCAGTTTGATATAGCTAACCTGTTTAATACACTGTTCAGTTGCTTTTAACGCCAGTTCGTTGTCATCAACGATAATGCAGTTCATAGATCCCCTTTTTTTTGCGCAGACGCATACGAATAATCATGCCAAATGTAAAACGGTGCCCAATAAAATCCTCCGGTATGCCTTCGCCGAATAGCGGTGCATAGATTTCAATTGGGGTATTATTGTACTATAAACAGTGCTCCACTTTCCTTCCCTTGATGGGTGCGCTGCTTGTTCACTAATAATTCTTCTACAATAATAACACATCCCTTTCTCTTCCACAAATGTTGAAGCAGGGATTGTTGGTTAAAGTACGGATCGTAACTTTAAGGTATAATTCGCTATCAGATTTTCAATATTCTGACAAAGCAGACTCATATTATTTATGTTTTCCGGATGATAGGAGAGTTCATCAATTTCCGAAAGAAGCGGCACAACCTCATCCAGACCAATTATTTGTATAGAACCTTTTAAATGATGTGTTTGCTTTCTTACCCGCACAAAATCACCTGAATCGATAGCCATCCGCAATAGCTCCAGTTTTTTAGGTGAAGTTTTAATGAAAACATCGATCATTTCTCTTTCGAAAATTTCATTGCCATTACTCAGGCTTTTGAGATAAACGAGGTTTAATCCGGAGGTGTCGTTATTGGCTCTACTCACAGCAATCGGAGTTTGTTCCGGTTCTGTTGATTGAAGTTTGGTATGAAGTAATACTTTATCAATAAGCGACGATTTCTGTATTGGCTTGGAGATAAAATCGCACATGCCGATAGATAAGCATTTCTCCCGCTCACCGCTGATGGTATGTGCTGTCATTGCAATAATAGGGGTCGAAATCTTCAGCTCATTACGAATCATATCAGTGGCATGGTAGCCGTCCATTACAGGCATGTCCAGATCCATCAGGATAAGATCGTAAGTGTTATCCTTTACGAGTTGTATTCCATCTACACCATTCACCGCCACATCAAGCTGAAAGCCCGCTTCCTTTACCAAGTGACGCACAAGTTGCTTATTGAGCTCATTATCTTCGAAGAGAAGTAAGCGTATCTTATTGGCATCTTCGGGAGGTAATGTTTCTTCTGAACGGGATTCAATGCTGATAAGTGTAGATTCGGCTTTATTAAAACGTAGCTCAAAATAGAATTCAGATCCCGCGCCTTCTTCTGATTTCAATTCAATATAACCGCCCATTTCTTCTACCAGGCTTTTCGAAATGCTCAGGCCTAGTCCGGATCCAATCTGCTGCTTTGTATTTTCGTTATCAGCCTGGAAAAAGCGTTCGAAGATCAACTGCTGTGCTTGTTTGGATATTCCCGGACCCGTATCCTTTATTCTGAATAACAAGGTACAACGACGGGCATCTTCTTCCATCAGACAAATTTCAATAGCCACAAATCCTTTTTCAGTGAACTTAATGGCGTTATTGGTGAGATTGATCAAAACCTGATTCAGGTGAGTGATATCTCCGATAAATACTTCCGGCAGATGTTCGTCAGGAAGGAACAACAGTTCAATTTGTTTTTCCTGAGCTTTCAGTTTTAATAAATCATACACACCGCGACGTATATCATCAATCGTAAATCTGCGCCCGCTGGTTTTCATTCCTCCTGATTCTATCTTGGAAAAATCAAGAATATCGTTGATGATAGAAAGTAAGTTGGCACCTGCAGTCCGGATGATCTCTATGTATTCTTTTTGCAGTGGATCCTGTGAGCTGTTCTGTAAAATCTCTGTAAAACCGATAATGGCATTCATCGGCGTGCGGATCTCATGACTCATATTGGCCAGAAACTTCTCTTTCTGACGCAGGCTTTGCTGTTCACGCTCATGTTCCATCCGGGTGCGCTCTTCTTCCTGAAGTGACTCTGTGATATCGGTTACGAAGAAAAGGTACTTTACAGAGCCATCTATAGTCACGATTGGTTTCGCACTTACTGATGTAACAGATACTTTACCCTGAATATTTCGAAAACGGCACTGGACATTGAAACTGTTGATCTCCCCGGAAGCAAAAAACCAGGCCCTGCGAATACCTTCCCGCTCCTCTTCAACTACCTGCTCAAACCAATACGATTCCCGGCTGGGACGTCTGACATAACCGGCAATGGAGTCAAATACTGAGTTTGTATAGATTAATTTCCCTGCAGTATTTGTTTGAACGATTCCTAGCGGAGAGTTTTCATTTGTATAGTTGAGAATATTTTCAATCTCGTTTATCTTCTTTTCGGAAATGCTTTTTTGCTTTTTGACAGCAAACAACTCTTCTTTGATCAGCACAGCCCGGAAGATATCCATTACCTGCTCTGAGATAGTGAGCAGATTGTTGCGGGTATCCGATGACGTTAGTGATAAATCAGCTGTTTGTATTCCAATACAGCCAATGAGATTAGATGCAGCATCTGATAGTGGAACCAATAGGCCATTAAATCGGAAAGCAGCTTCTTCATGGACTGACACGGACTTTATCTCATTTGATAAAATCTCATTGTGGAAGTAATTTTCCAAAAGCGGCTGAAGAGATGACACCTCCTCTTCCGTACACTGATACGTTGCCTTAACGGAGTATTCATTAAACCCAAAAAACACCAGAAAGGCATTGTCACCATTGCAAAGCTGTGCTGCAATACGTAATAAACCTTGCAACTTCCGTGGCTCGGTAATACTGATCCTGATGTATTTGTTAATGAATCCGGTCGAACGGGGACGAACCCTGTTTGGCACTTGTGTGAGCATTTGTTCGATGGTATCCACTGTACTCCCAAAAGAAGAACAATCACCATGATCTTTTATGATGGTATACACCTAGTTAATAACGAAGTAGTGTTAGGAAATCCATATACACGAGCAATTGCTTGAAAAACAGTTGTTTGTGCAATATTAACTCTTGCTGTACCACCATTTTCGGTAGGAGAAATACAGGATAGTAAATAAGCCCGTTTCAATACTCCGGAGAGTAGCAGATCCAGGCCCGGGAAAGATCTATGAAAAGAAGCTTCCAATCAGAAAGAACCTTGTAATTTTGAGCCCACTATAAAACACTGCGGAGAATATGCCAACATTATTAAGTGAAGAAGAGCTTAGATTACAAGGTTTTGTAAATGAACCAATAGATCCGCGAATCGATTTATTTGAGGCAATTCGGGATTTAAAGGTTAAGAAGAATGCAGTGATTCTGGCCCATTATTATCAGGATGCCGATATTCAGGATATTGCTGATTATATCGGTGATAGTTTGGGTTTGGCGCAGGAGGCAGCGAAAACGAAGGCCGACATGATCGTTTTTGCAGGTGTTCATTTTATGGCCGAGACCGCCAAATTGCTGAATCCAACCAAGAAAGTGGTGATGCCGGATTACAGGGCGGGTTGTTCATTGGCGGATTCGTGTCCACCGGATGAATTCCGAAAGTTCCGTGAGGCTCATCCCGACCATATCGTAATCAGTTACATCAATTGCACAGCAGCCATTAAAGCACAGAGTGATATTATCTGTACATCCTCCAATGCCATTAAAGTGGTGGAGAGTGTGCCGGCGGATACTCCAATCATTTTTGCCCCTGATAAAAACCTGGGTGCATGGGTGTCGAAGCAAACCGGGCGTGATCTTGTATTATGGGATGGTGCCTGCATGGTTCATGAGATCTTCTCTCTCGAAAAAATTACCCGCTTAAAGGCACAACATCCGGGCGCCCTGTTTATCGCTCATCCGGAATGCGAAGAAGCAGTATTGAAGCTTTCCGATTTTACCGGATCAACCACCGCGCTGCTGAACTTCACGATGAAAAGCGAGGCTTCCACATTTATCGTTGCTACTGAAAGCGGCATCCTTCATCAGATGCAGAAATCATCTCCGAATAAAACATTTATTCCTGCTCCGCCAAACAACAATTGCGCCTGTAATGATTGTCCGCATATGAAATTAAATACGCTCGAAAAATTATACCTCTGCATGAAACACGAGCGGCCGGAAGTGAACATTGACCCTGCTATCTTCACACAGGCATTGCGACCATTGGAACGTATGCTGGAGATCAGTGCGAAATAAGATAGCGGATTTGACGGCATGGTTACAATTTCCCGGCTGGGGATCATTATCTTCGTACTGAATATGAAAAGAATTCTGATTTTATTTTTATTGCTGGGAACGGGTAGTTTAGCCCAAACCGATGGTCCTGTGAAATTCTATTATCCGAATGGAAAGGTCAGCTCGGAAGGTAATTTTAAGGGCGGACAACCGGATGGATACTGGAGAGCATATTACGATACCGGAATTTTGAAGTCAGAGGGAAATCGTGTGAATGGTCAGCTGGATAGCCTCTGGCGTTTTTATGATGAGAAGGGGAATAAAACTTCGGATATCCTTTACCGTGAGGGACAAAAGAACGGATGGCAGCGCGATTATTATCCAACGGGTAAGGTCTACCTCGAGCGGTGGATGGTAAACGGTGCGGCAGATAGTATCGCCAACTATTACCATGAAAAGGGCTATCTTGAAAAAGTAATCCCTTTAAGTGGAGGCGCAGAGAACGGTATTGCCCGCGAATATGCAGAAGACGGAAGAATCATTACCCTGACTACCTATAAGAACGGATTTTTTGTGAAGCAGGAAAAAATAAATCGCTATGATAAATTTGGCTTTAAGCAGGGCCCGTGGAAGGAGTTTTATGCAAGTGGTGTGGTGAAGGAAGATGGTGTCTGGAAAGATGATAAGAAGAATGGTATCTTCCGATGGCTGGGTCCGGAAGGAATTGTAATGCGGATGGAAGTGTGGAAGAATGGAGAGCTTGTGCAGGATGAGCTGGCGAATGTGAAACTGGATATCAAACGTGATTACCATAACAACGGTCGCCCGAAAAGCTCGGTGAACATTATCAATGGTGTGAAAGAAGGCGTGTATCGTGAGTTCGATAAAGAAGGAAACATCACCATTTCCAAACTCTATGAGAAAGATAAAATTATCGCCGAGGGTGGTACAGTAGATCCGCAGGGCCGTCAGCA
>JBIIRF010000018.1:0-14338 GCA_044341715.1 Bacteroidia bacterium
CCTATCTCTTTCAACTTCGCCGCATCCGCCAACAGATGTTCCTCCGCGCCACTTTTTCCCAATGTAAAAACATGCGGATGCTCACAGAAGAATAAACGATGCCGTGGTGCAGACTGTTCTTCCAACGGCAATTCGCGGTTCGCCACCTTCAATCGCACTGTTTCCGCCAACTCGCGTTCCTGTAAATCCCAGGCTTCCTTGTAGTCGATCAATCCCAGATCATAAAACTTTACTGTCTGCTGCATTTCACCACAAAGATAGAACGTTCCCACTTTATTCTACCCGGATTCAGGAATAATGCAGATATTTGAATATGATTAAGAGATTTCTCCTCCTGCTGCTGCTTTTGCAATCGGTGTTATCTCCGGCACAAAACTGGACATCACTCCCCGATTTTCCGGGATCAGCACGTGATGACGCCTCCGGATTTATACTTGGCAACAACTTTTACGCAGGGACCGGACTCGACGGAGGATTCAATGCAACAAGTGATTTTTATGTTTTCGATCTCGTGAACGAAACCTGGTCGACAGGAACATCATTGCCCATTGGCATGGAACGACAATACGCCTCCGGGTTCAGTGTGGGGAATGCAGGATATATCTTTGGCGGAATTGGTCCGGGCAGTACGTATCTCAACGACCTCTGGAAATTTGATCCGGGGACTTCAACCTGGACATCACTCTCACCCATGCCCGCATCCGGACGCAGAGGAACATCCGTGTTTGTTATTGGCAACGAAGTATACTTCACCGGCGGACACAATGCCACACAAGGCACCTTAAACGACACCTGGAAATACAATACTCTCACAGATACCTGGACCTCCACCGGCACATTTCCGTTTTCATCTTTCTGGCGCGGGAGTGGCTGCGCTATTAACGGCACCGGATATCTACTCAGTGGAATCGACAGTGCCAATCATTACATCGAAGAGATGTACAGTTATAATCCAACCACCAACACATGGACACTCTTCCAGCAGATGCCTACGCTCGCAAGAGGTTATTGTCCTTTACTTGCTATTGGAAACGAACTTTGTTTTTATGGAGGATATAATCCGGCACAAGGCTATTTTAATGATCTCTTCAGATACGACTTACAACTCAACGCGTTCGTACCTTATTCCGGTCCGCCTGCATTGGGGAGAAGAGGTTTTGTAGCCGGAGTTTGGAACAATACGATTTACATCACTACCGGATTACTCTCCACACCAGCCCGCACCACAGAAACATGGAAGGTAAATGGCATTGTATCTCTCACAGAGCCGGAGAATCCCTCTTCGAAAATTTATCCGAATCCATTCGCTGAATATCTTCAGCTACCTGAAAATGGTGAGCTTGAAATCATTGATCTCGCCGGAAGAAAAATAATCAATACTTCTGTCGTCGCGGGAAAATTCAATACATCTTTCCTACAGAAGGGAATGTATCTGATTCGATTTACGAATGATCAATCGATGGTTAAAACAGAATTATTTTTTTGCAGCGGAACGGAATAACTCCTCTGAAAAAACGAAGAACTACTTCTCCACCCAATCACCGTGTTCTCTGATCAGGTCGATCAATTCTTCCACAGCATGTTCTGCATCGATACTACGACGAACCACTTCTTTTCCTTTATACAACGTAATTTTCCCTGCACCCGAACCGACATAACCATAATCTGCGTCGGCCATTTCACCCGGACCATTCACGATACATCCCATGATTCCGATTTTCAATCCTTTCAGGTGATCGGTCACTGAGCGGATCTTCGCTGTTGTTTCCTGAAGATCGAAAAGTGTACGACCACAGCTTGGACAAGAAATATACTCCGTTTTTGAAATACGTGTACGGGCCGCCTGCAGGATTCCGAAAGCAAGACTATTTATCTTTTGCGGAGATACCTGACCGTTAGTACTGATCATCACCCCATCGCCGAATCCATCCAGCAGCAAACCACCCATATCGGTAGAAGCGTATAATTGTAGAGACTCCTCCGACTCCTTTTCAAACTTCCGGCGAATAATCACCGGCTGCATACATTGCTGTTCCTGCAATCTTATCATTGCACGACGCAACGCAGGCATTGCATGTTTATTTGCAGTACTCAGCACCAGCACGGCAGAAGAAGGTAATTTTTCAACCGGAAATAAATCGTCAGCAATTGCTGCAGCATCTACCTCCACAAAATTCAATACATCCGAAACTTTGGATGCTCCAAAAATTTCATCTCCACAAAAGAACGGATAGGTACGTTCACGATCTGCCACTGCCATCCAGGCCTGTGCATTCATGATTATTCCCAAGGTCCCGGGAATACCAAAATCCACTGTTTTGTTACCGGTATAAATAAAATCACAAGCCTGATCACTCAGGTTCCATTTATCCGTCGGTACAGAATACGCATAGCCAACAGGGAAGAACGACGCTGCGGTAATTTTCTCTGTCGAAGAAAAATCGGCAATCACTCGCGGCACCTGTGAAGAACCAATATTCAATACTTCGGATGTGCCTCGCCGTGAGTAGTTCAGCGGATTGAACGGAAACACTTTTCCATCCTCCTGCGTCACCACACCATCTGCCGACATCGTCAATGCACCATAAGGGCGAATAACATCATGACTGGCACGTTGAGCATATCTGTCAACGAGTGCTTTCGCCACCGGAATTTCAAACTCCGGATCTTCCGTCAATGAAACACGAATAGTATCACCGATTCCATCTTCCAGCAAAGTACCGATACCGGCAGCGGATTTAATACGGCCATCTTCTCCTTCACCCGCTTCTGTCACACCCAGGTGCAAGGGATAATTCATACCCTCCTGATGCATCCGGTAAATCAGCGAACGATATGCCTGCACCATCACCTGCGGATTACTCGACTTCATACTCAGCACAATATGATGGTAATTCTCCTCCTCAGCAATCCGCAAAAACTCCAATGCCGACTCCACCATTCCCAAGGCGGTATCCCCATAACGGCTCATGATACGATCGCTCAATGAACCATGATTGGTACCGATACGCATAGCAGTACCGTGCTCCTTACAAATCTTCAGCAGTGGAATAAATCGCTCACGAATACGCTCCAGCTCCTCGTTATATTCTGCATCTGTGTATTCGATAATCTCAAACTTCTTTTTATCCGCAAAATTTCCCGGATTAATCCGCACCTTCTCCACGATACGCGCCGCCACTTCGGCAGCATTTGGTGTAAAGTGAATATCGGCCACCAGCGGTGTAGAAAAACCGGCCGCACGAATCTCCCGCTTGATGTTTTCCAGATTCTTCGCCTCATTGATACTCGGTGCCGTAATACGCACCAACTCACAACCAGCCTCAATCATGCGGATCGACTGCGCCACTGTAGCAGCAGTATCCATTGTATCGGTGGTAGTCATGCTTTGCACACGAATCGGGTGATTACCGCCCAGCCAGAGCTCCCCGATTTTTACTTCGCGGGTCAACAAACGATTATAACGGGTCAGGCTGTTACAATAAAGGCCTTCAAGACTTGATGTTTCCATGGGTTCGGCAAAGATAGTTAGCCTGCTTCTGAAACAAGAAAGATTAAGAATTGTTCATCTGGCTTGTAATTTACTGGAAATCCATATATTCGGGGTACAAATTCGAAAAACCATGCGTATTACCATCCTCCTCCTAACGCTTCTGGGCCTTGGAAGCCAACTTTCTGCCCAAACTCCCTGCATCACCAATACGAACTCGCTGAGTTTCACCAATGCAGCGGTGACCTTTAACTCCGATGTTAACCTTGCTCCCGACTCGTTCATCACGGTAGAAGCATGGATTCGTCCAACGAGTATGGGCCTCAATAACTACGATAATTCCATCGTTTGCAAACATAGCTGGAGCCAGGGAGAGCAGGGTTATGTACTTCGCTCCGGAAACGGCCAGGTCGATTTCTCGGTATGCGGGAAAGATGCCAATGGAGCCTCTATTTCATGGGTTGGAGCGACTAGTCCGGCGGCTTCCATCACCATCAACACCTGGTACCATGTAGCAGGCACCTACGATGGAGATTCGGTGAGAGTGTACATTAATGGTGTTCAAAAAGGCGCCACATCCCTTCCTGATGGAATGATTCCGGGAATAGCTTTTCCGATTACAATTGGAAAACTTAGTGATCCGGCACAATTTCAAACACGTTATTTCTCCGGACAAATTGACGAAGTAAGAATCTGGAACCGCACATTAAACTCTTCGGATATCCTTAGCCGTTATAATCATCATCTGGATCCGGCGCAGGAAACAGGACTTGTAGGTTACTGGAGATTCAACGAAGGCAGCGGAGGCACGGTCAACGATCAGACAAGTAGCGGAAACAATGGATCCACCTCTGCCACCACCTGGTCGACGCTGGTACCATTCAACCAGACAGCTGCAACACCCGTGGTGATTCCCTTCGGATTCAACCTGACCTCTAGTCTGACCGCAGTAGCTTACCAATGGAACCTCAACGGGCAACCGATTGCGAACGCCACCACTCAATCATGGGTAGCAGTCGCCAACGGATCATATACCGTAACCATCACCGATACTGCAGGATGTTCTGCTACTTCCGGGCCTTACATTATTACTGGAGTAGGATTAGAAGAAATTTCCGGGTCACAAGTTTGGGTTAATCATCAAGAGGAAACTCTTCAGATTATTGCCAAAAACGGACAACGAATAGAAAAAGTAGAGATTTTTTCCATATCAGGGCAACGTTTAATCGCCGAGACTTGTCAGGCAGAAAATTGCAGCGTTCACACAGGAAGATTAAACAAAGGAATTTATCAGGGTATACTTTACCTGCAAAATGGAGATGCCAAAAGTTTCAGGTTTCTAGCCGATTGATGTTTATGCATTGAATGCTACCGTTGAAAATTTCGGTAGCTGAAGTTATTGCAATGCCGTTAGTATGATAATACCTCCTCAACTCAAATATAATTTTGAGAAGTTGCGTGTACACAAAAATCAACTCATAAATAAACTTTAAATGTAACAAACCTCCTAAAAAACCACGCGTATGAAAATCCAATTTCTTAGTCTGATAGTATTTCTATCAATTCTGCTGGTATCCTGTTCAAAGGATGAAAACACCGATACAGGTTCCGGCTCAACAACAACAGTAAAAACAACCTTTACAGGAAAAGTGCTTGACGAAGCGGGCAATCCACTATCCGGTGCAACAGTAATTGCCGGTTCACAAACTGCTACAACAAATATCTGGGGAATCTTTGTACTCGAAGATATTCTAGTAGCATCTTCCCGTCCGATTGTCACAGTAGAAAAACCGGGCTATTGGAAATACACCGGCACCTTTCATCCATTCACGAATGGAGTATCCAGTACTACTGTTTCATTATTTAGTGATGCCACTACTCATACATTAGCATCCGCGACCGGAGGCACTATTACAACTTCTACAGGAGCATCCGTCATTTTTCCGGCAGATGCATTTGAAACCACAAGTGGCACTTCTTATTCAGGCACAGTACAATTCACCATGCATCATTTACCGGTAGATGCAGATCGGTTTACAACGAAAGTTCCCGGAACAGATTTCAAGGGTAAAAAAACCGACGATACATTCACCAATCTTATCACCTATGGAATGTTAGGCGTCACCATGAAGGATGTATCCGGCAATGAGTTGAAACTTAAATCCGGCAAGAAAGCAACGATTAATGTTCCTGTAGCAACTACACAACAAAGCACTGCTGCCAGCACAATTCCACTCTGGCACTTCAACGAAACCACGGCAGTATGGGAAGAAGAAGGTGCTGCTACACTCAATGGAACAATTTACACCGGTGAAGTAAGTCATTTCAGCTGGTGGAATTGTGATATGCCAGGGGGAGCAACAATTTCAGGTTATGTAAAAGATTGTAATGGTTTCCCTGTGCTTGGAGCTGAAGTATATCTTAATAATATAGGATGGTGGATTCTCACAGATATAAATGGATTCTACTCAGGTTATTGTGCATCGAATGTCGCATTAAATCTACGAGCCGAATATTATGATTTCACTGGTAATTTATATGTCACACCAAGTGTATCCATCCCTGGTTTGGCACCAAATAGTGCTTATACAGCTCCTGATTTAATTTTGACCGGTTTGGGATGTGCGACCAGAATATCAGGCACGACCGTAGATTGCAATGCACAAAATCTTAATTGCACAGTACTATTGCTTAAAGATAATCAGCTACTAAATTTTGGCTATACAAACAATGGTGAATTCAGTTTTATAGTTTCAGACACATCAACGTCCACCTTCCAGATTGTCGCTTACAAGGGCTTATATTCAAATACGTATTCGGTTCAAGCTGTTCCGGCGGTTGATAATAACATTGGTATTCTTCCGGTCTGTAATCAAACAAACATAAACAACAATGTGACCATCAATTTCACGAGTACCGGTATCGGCAATATTCCGCTTTCGCTGCAGGTATCCACTTCGCAGGTGGTACAGAATGGATCAAACACGGAGATAATTATGTCGTACTACGATTCTGTTACAACGGATATGGCTGACTTCCGGATCATCACTCCAACGTACGCACCGGGAACCTATAACTGGGATGGAACAACTACCACGATTTCAGGATACGTGTATTACATGGGACAACTCTTCACCGTTGATCCAATGCCGACTTCCGGAAGTACTACGCTTACCAACACGCCTGCTCCCGGAGGAAATATCATTGGCACCTTCTCGGGACCTGTGACATTGTTATCTACCGGAGCTCCTCAACTTCAGGGAACACTTTCTGCGAGTTTTGATGTATACCGAAACAACTAACGGTAATTAAAAATGAAAGAGGCTGTCGCATAACTGTGGCAGCCTCTTTTTTTATATTACCTTCATATCAATAGGGAATTGAATCCTCCACTTTTGATCCATTCGCAAAACTTACTCCTCCTTCCCCATCGTGAAATAATCATTGAGTGGATCAAATACATAATCGATCCAGCCGTTGCCGTGTTTATCGGCTTCTTCCTGCGATGGAAATTTTGTATGCGTTAACACGATATCTGTTCCTGCAGGATGAGGCATAAACTTCATATGCACTTCCGATGCCTTGGTTCGTTTATCCCACTCTTCCGGTTTCCAGGTATAACCTAATTCCTTTCCTTCTTCAAAAACCGTTATCTTTCCTTTCACCCAGCCATCGAACATTTCGAAATGGCCTCCTACTGCCTCTTCAATAACTGACAATCCACCGCCCCATGCACCAATAATGCCGGGATCGGTTAATGCTTCAAATACAGCATCCGGTGCTGCGTAAACTACGTAGGTCGTTTTAAAGGTAAACTCTGCCATAATCTTAATTACTCTATTTATTTATCGGATAAAGGAAATGCGTCGGGTGAAACGTTGGTCGTTAATCGTTACCTGCAAGAGATACATTCCTTGTAATTCCCGGCCATCCAATTCGCGACGAAATACTCCTGCACCGGCAGTTGTTTCTTCACTGCGGATCAACCGTCCACTCATATCGAGCACATCAAATCGCAAACGTGATGACTGATTGAGTTGCAATTCAATATTCATATTATATTTTGAAGGATTCGGGAAGGCGTTGAAACCAAATTGTTCTGCCAACACTTCATTGGTAGATGTTGCTGAACTGATATTGATATCATCGATATAGAAGTTATTCGCGAGATCATTGGTGAACTCAAATTTCACAAGGGCACTTGGTTGTCCGGAGAAGAGCGTTGTAACAAGATTAACTGTTTGGTTTACCCATTGTGTGGAATTGGGGGCAAATGCTCCATTGGTGTTCGGTGCAGTGCGAAGGTTGGCGCCGGCTTTTGACAGACGTAAAATCCATGTAAGTCCACAGTTATTCGATACATATACTCTGAAAATACTGCTATCGTTGTTGTTCTTCGCAGCGAAGGCATATTTAAAATTCAACTGTGCACCACTTACACCGCTTACATTCAATGTAGGCGTTATTGCTGCATCAATACTTCCCGCGCCATTCCCCGATTGATTCACTAAGCGTAATGCACTTGTTCCGGTAGCCGCAGCAACGGTGGTAGTATTCCAGGTGCCATTGTTATTCGGATTTTCTACGGTCCAGCCGGCATTGCTCAAGGTCATCGATTCAAATCCTTCTGCATATGGAATTGAATTTACTCCCGGAGATGGAAGTATCCGCACCAGCGAAGTTCGTGTGATAGAATCAGCGCCATTGATATTCGACACTACCAGTTTCACATCGTACACTCCCGGATTGGCGTAACTTACTACAGGAGTCGCGGAAGTATCGGTGGCCGGGTTTCCACCGGGGAAATACCAGGTACGAGATGCAACAGGTCCGCCCCATGATACATCACGAAAAGCTATGGATGAATTCTGACAGGAATACTGTACTTTCTGATTGAAATCCGCTACCGGTTTACACTCAGAAACATTATGTCCCGGTTCCGTTCCGGTTGCGAGTAAGTTAGATGTCTGCCATAAGTTATCACGGTTTCCTACGGATGAATTCAATGCGGCATGCATCGCAGCTTTTTGTCCTTCGGTGAACATGTAGTGACAGCTTGCATAATCCATATAGTTCTGCACGTTGTCGATTGTACTGCATGTTACCTGTGCTGTATTGCAGGAGAAGTTATCTACACCAATCGTATTGGGTGTATCAGAAATTCCGTCATCGATATTGCAATTGTTCGGATCGCCGGGCGTATTGGAAGAGCCCCAGGTATGCGGAAGATCGAGCCAGTGTCCTACCTCATGGGTGAGTGAACGTTCTGTATAATTAGAGCTGTTTGAAGTGCCGATACTGCCGGTGTAATCGTGTCGCATCACTACGCCGTCAATTGCTGCATTGATACCCGGATAATATGCATAACCTGCTGCACCACTGGCAATATTTTTCACCACCCATACATTGAAATACTGATCAGAAGGCCAGCCTACCAATGCCTTTACGTTATCGTTGGCGACATCCGTCAAGGGAGAATAGGTGCGTGTGATTCCATCGGTACATATTCCGTTGGGATCGATATTAGCGAGTACCAGTTCAATTTGCGGATTGGCGAAGATGGGTTGAAACAAGGGAATCACCATGCCGGTATCCGGATTGAGTTTCTGAAAACTCAGGTTCATGATACGCACTGCATCTAGTACCTGCTCCTTACTAATGTTTTCATTGCCATAGGTATGGATGATATGAAACACAACAGGAATTCGATACAACACTGTATTCGGACTGGCGTTACCGTTATACTGCCGGGCTGCTTTGGCAAATATCTCACGGAAAGCTTTTAAGGAAGCATTTCTCTCCGCTGCATTGGGATCCTGCTCTACTGCACTCTTCCACATCTGATCTGTATCGCAACGACGGTATTCGGTTTGCTGCGCCATTGCATTGATGAATCCCAGTCCGGCCAGGCATACCATCCATAACTTTTTCATAGTACTGTTTTCTTATTATAACAAACAGCGCCCCGACATGTTTATCGGAGCGCTGTTGCCTTATTGTAATAATTTGTATTACTTGATCACTACTTTTTTAGTAATTGACTGATCACCGAAGCTCAGACGTACAAAATAAACGCCTTTTGCAAGATCACCACTCACTGTGTACTGATGATCACCGGATGGCATTTCATCACTGAAGGTACTTACAACACGACCCTGCGCATCCATTACATCGATCACCACTTTACCAGGCACCTGTACATTGAAGTCAACATACGCTGCAGCATTGGTAGGATTCGGATAGATAGAAACATCTGCATTGTCTGCATTGATTTCATCTACACCCACTGTTCCGGTCATGTTGATGTTATCAATGTAGATATTGTTACCGGTATCATGTGTAAACTCGAAACGGAAACGCACATTCGGGCGACCGGAAATAGTAGTCGGTACCAGACTCACAGTTTCTGTACGGAAGTCCGAAGAAGTCGGATAGAAATCGGTATTCACTGCACCACCGGTTGTTTCAAGTGAAGCCCCGTTTTTAGTATAACGTGGTGTCCAGGTAGCTCCGCAGTTCGTAGAGAAATAGATTACCAGTTTATCAGTATTCGAAGATGTAGTATTGATACGGGCATAAGCCAGATCAAAGGTCATCATTGTAGCTGATACGTTCGACAGGTTAAAGGCATTGGTTATAAACTCATCTGTTCCTTTATCTGCACCTGCGAAGTTGTAGAGGTTGATAGAGTACGATCCCTGTGAAGCCGCAAGATTGTTCACTTCCCACTCAGTAGTACCATTGTTGTTAAACATGTACCAGTCGTTGGTTGGAAGAGTACCACCTTCAAATCCTTCAGAGTAAGGAACCGAAGTAGTAATATTACCTGTTGGATGAACGATGACATGTCCGGTAACTGTTTTAGTATCTGAACCGGCAGCATTTGTGCAAGTCAGCGTAACATCATACACACCGGGAGTGCTATAAACAATAGTTGGATTTGCAGAAGTATCCGTTGATGGAGTACCACCCGCGAATGTCCAAGTACGGGAAGTAGTTTCTCCTCTCCACGACCAATCGTTAAAGGTCAATGAACCACCTTCACAAACGAAGCGTGTTCTCGGATTGAAATCTGCTTTAGGAGCACACAACACAGCAGGAGTACCATCAGTACCCGTAGCAATCAGGTTTGCAGAGCTCCAGAGGTTGTTACGATTGCTCAATGGTGAAGACAATGCAGCATTCATACGGGTTGCTTGTCCTACGGAGAACATATTCTGACAATCACCATTCGTATAATCCATATAGTTGGTGAACATATCACCGTTAGGCGCATTACCCGGACAAGCACTCACATAAGGCCAGTTCGGACAGAAAGAAAGGTTCGCTTCATATTGCGTCGGAGTATCAGAAACGAAGTCATTACCACAAGTAGCATCTCCCCAAATATGACGAAGATTCAACCAGTGACCAACTTCATGCGTTGCAGTACGTCCGGCATTACCACTTGCCGCAGCAGTACCGATACTTCCCATGAAATCGTGTTTGATCACCACACCATCGGTATTTGCATTACCACCAGGGAACTGAGCGAAACCGATTACCGTACCAGGTGAACCATTGGTATTTGCGATACTTGCCACCACCCAGATATTCAGGTACTGACTACTTGGCCAGTAGCTCAATGATTTTACATTATCACGCGCACCGAAAGTAAGCTGCGAAAACACCCGCACGATACCATCTGTACAATTCCCATTCGGATCTTTCTGTGCCATACGGAATTCAATTTCCACGTCACCCGCCAATGGACGGAACACAGAAGGAATATTCGCTGTATCGGCATTTGCCAGACGGAAATCCTTATTCAGCGAATCGATCTGATCCAGAATCTGCGCATCGGAAATATTCTCCGTACCGCCATAGTGAATCACATGCACTACCACCGGAATAATCCGTACCACAGAACCTGTTTTTTCAGTCGCGTGCTGATGATTGGCGCGCTCACGGGCATACTGCTCCGTAAACTCCTCCAGTTGTTGCCTCGCCTGCAGTAACGACGGATCTTTCTTCGCGTCTTCCTGGAACTTAATTTCACTTAAACATTTTTCCTGTGCCTGCGTCTGTGTAAACACAACCGACACCATCAGGAAGGCCATCGCCAGAATACGTTTCATAGTATAGAGATCTTTCAATAATTGATTTGGTTCTACTAAGATACGAAGAACGAACCCCGGTTCAACAGGATCCGTTCTCGCCCCGGATTTTCAATTGGGATTGCGAATATACAAAGTGTATTGAATCTGAGGAAGATAAACTTGAAAAAAACGAAGCCCCTGCACCGGATGGGACCGTACAGGGGCTGAAATTTGCAGTATTTTTACAATTAAATGACTGCTCAGGAGGCTGTTTTGAGTTCCTGGAGCTTCGCTTTCAGTTTATTTATTTCATCACGGGCTTGCTGGATTTTGCTTTCATACTCCTGTTTAAGGGCAGAAGCATTCTTCGAATTGGCAAAGAATCCGAGGTTATTTTCCCAAACCTGCACCTCTCCGGCCAGCATATTCATCTTATTCTGGAGTTTACGCTGTTCATCAGAACCACCTGCATGATCACCACCGGCGGGACGATTATATGTACGCTCTGGACGATCTCCTCTCTCCGGACGATCCGGGCGATCGGTACGCTGACGAGCCGACTGACGGTACTCCGGTTTCGCCTTCAGGGTATCAAAATGCGCCTGGATAGCTGCACGGAAACGATTCTGGATATCTTCCTTTTGCTTGATCGGCACCAATCCGATCTCCGTAAACTTCCGCTGAAACGCCTTCAATAATTCAATTGCTTCATTCGGATCAGCAGGCAATGTAAACTGCTCCACTTCACCAATCAATGCATTTTTCAGCTCCAGATTACCAGACTGCGCCTGATCCTGATCTGCGAAATGTGCAGTTTTACGATTAAAGAAATCATCGCAGGCTGCTTTGAAACGCTGCCATACTTTTTCATTCTTATCACCGGCAGGACCCACCTTCTTCCATTCCTGTTGCAGACGGATCAATTCATTCGCCGTATTCTTCCAATCGTTACTCTCCTTCAGACTTTCTGCCTGAATACAGAGTTCCGTTTTTGCCTGCAGATTTCCTGCATATTCCTGCTTCTTTTTCTTGTAGTATTCGTCTTTGTTTTTGAAGAACTGATCACAGGTAGATTTAAACTTCTGCCAGATAGAATCGTTCGTCTCTTTGCCGGTCGGACCAATTTTTCTCCAGTCGGCCTGCAATTCAAGTAAACGTTTCAATCCATCCTGCCATTGCTGATGTTTATCGAAAGTCTCCTTGATAATCACCTCCGCTTTTTCAATCAGCGCAGTTTTATTTTTCAGATTCTCTTCGAACACAGAGCGCTGTGAATCGAGATACGAACGTTTGTTCTCGAAAATTTTATCTACGGCAGCCTTAAAGCGCACCCAGATTTCTGTTCTTTTCTCACGGGGAACAGCACCAATTTCTCTCCATTTATGCTGCAATGCCTGGATGTCCTGCAACGCTTTATTCAGCGAAGGCTCCAGCATTAACTCTTCTGCCTTCTCACAGAGATGCATTTTCATCTCCAGATTTTTCTTCATCTCCAGATCCTGCAATTCACGATTCAAGCGAATGAATTCGTAGAAGCGATCACTGTAGAGTTTATACGTCATCCAGAGATCATTCACATTTTGCGGAGGTACGGGACCGATAGATCGCCACTTCGCCTGCAGATCATGGAATTCGTTAAATGCCTTCGACATATCCTCTTCTTTCTGAAGGATATTTTTCATCGACTGCAGGATTTCATTTTTTAAGCGGAGATTTTCTGTTCGGATTTTCTCCTGACCGAGTATAAATTCTGAACGACGTTTCTGGAAATATTTATACGCCTCAAAAAAGCGTGTTTCCAGCGGATCGTTGTAGTCAAATTCTTCTTTCACACCGCCATCTTCCAGAAATTTGGCGAAAGCCGCATCGCGTTCCATATTGTAAACCGCCTGAAAAGCATCCCGAGCGGCCTGCACTCTGTTCTTTACGACGTTCACATCATTTTCTTTGCTGAAGGCTTCCATCCTTGTGGCCAGATCTTCCTTCGACATCGAACCGAAATCTTCCACCGGCTCGGCTTCAATTTCATCGTGATGCTCTACAATGGTTTCTAAATGTGCAGCTTCTTCATCGGCCACGCCTTCTGCCACTACTGGAGCGACCGGGATTTCCTGATTTTCAACTGCTTGATTTTCTGCGCTACCTTCCACTGAAGAAGCCTTTGGTTCATTGTTAATCCCCTGATCGTTTTGATCCTGATTAACCGGATTGCTGTCCATGTTCATACTGTTAGTGCTGTCCGCTGATAGAGCGAACCCAGAGATCGTTACTTTTTTAGTTTAATTAGATTTACATTAAGTGCGTTCGAAAAAAATAGCCCTCCGTGATTGGTGAGCCGTAACAAATGTACTTTAAAAAAGAGCCCAACGCAATACCTAACATTATATGGAAACGTTATTTTTGTGTATAAAATCGCCCAAAATGGGCAAAAAACGGGTTAATAACCGATTTTACGGGGTGTAGCGCAGTTGGCGAGCGCGCCATGTTCGGGACATGGAGGCCGGAGGTTCACCATGAAGCAGAGAAATTTTTTACTTCGCTAAAAATTTCACGCTTCATGGCAATACAGTCACCCATATGGAGATTTGCCATCATAGATGCTTAGAGATGTAGAACGAAATTTTTATCTCACCACCTTCTCCCGTGCAATTTCGCGACCTTCTGCATTGGTAATGATCAACTCGTATATACCAGTGGATAAGTGTCCGGTATTGAAAGTAATGGCGTTTTCTCCTGCTACTACTGAACCGTAGAAAATAGTACCTGTCAT